>NZ_JBWGPQ010000031.1:0-27500 GCF_056331585.1 Thermanaerothrix sp. | reverse complement strand
AGCACCGTTGCCCCTGTATTGATCTTTGATCAGCGCATTGCTCACCAGCAACTGGTTAACCTCGCCCAGGAGATTGATCATCCGGTGCTCGAGGCCAGCCTCGGCCTTCAGGGCACCGAGGTGATTGTGCGTTCTGGCGAAATTGGCCGCACTCTGGATATCGAAGCCTCATTGCTTCTGCTTACCCACCAATTACAAACGCTCACAGACGGCGTCGTGCCGCTAATCGTGCGCGAGACCCCACCGCTGATCCTGGATGCCAGTGCTCAGGCCGAAGTCGCGCGCCGTATCCTCAGCCAGCCGCTGACGATCACCTTGCCTGAAGATCAGCCCGATTTTGGCCAGGTGGGTCCGTGGGTCTTTGACCCACCCACGCTGGCCGGCATGCTTGCCATCGAACGCGTGCAGAACGAACAGGGTGCCACCTATCAGGTGACGCTCCAGCGAGATGCCTTGCTTAATTTCCTGAGCAACTTGGCGCCCACCCTAGCTAAAGACCCTCAGAATGCGCGCTTCATTTTCAACGATGATACCCGTCAATTGGAACTGATTCAACATGCCGTCATTGGGCGCCGCCTCAACATCGAAGCCAGTCTCCGCACCATTCAGGAAAAAGTCACCCAGGGCGAACACACCGTCGCCCTGGTCTTCGATTACACCCCACCGCCGGTCACCGATGATGCCACCGCCGAGCAACTAGGCATCCGTGAATTGATCCACGCCGAGACGAGTTACTTCTATGGCTCCAGCCGCGAACGGGTGCAGAATATCCAGGCTGCGGCGGCGCGCTTCCATGGCTTGCTAGTGGCACCGGGCGAAGTATTTTCCATGGCTCAGGCCTTGGGTGATATCACCCTCGATAACGGCTACGCCGAAGCTCTCATCATCGTCGGCAACCAGACCATCAAAGGGGTTGGGGGCGGTGTGTGTCAGGTCAGCACCACTCTCTTTCGGGCTGCGTTCTTTGCCGGTTACCCAATCATCGAGCGCCATGCTCACGCCTATCGGGTCTACTACTACGAGAAAGTGGCCGGCAACCGCATCAACCCCCGTCTGGCCGGCCTGGATGCAACCGTTTTTGTCCCATTGGTGGACTTTAAGTTCAAAAACGATACCCCCTACTGGTTGTTGATGGAAACCTACGTTAACCCCGCCGCCAGCACTTTGACCTGGAAGTTCTATTCCACCTCTGACGGCCGCCGGGTCGAGTGGGACACCACCGGCCCGATCAATGTGGTGGATCCACCCCCACCACTTTACCGCGAAAACCCCGACCTCGCCCAGGGAGAGATCAAGCAGGTCGATTGGGAAGCCCAAGGCGCCGATGTGATCGTCACCCGCACGGTTTACCGCAACGGCGAAGTGTATCTGCAAGATACGTTCAAGACCCACTACCGTCCCTGGCAAGCCGTCTATGAATATGGCCCCGGCACCGAGGTACCAACCCCTGAGAGCACCGAGGGATAAACCTCATCCTTGGAACTATTCAGGCCACTCCCAGGGGGCTACGATCAGGGGCGTTTGAGCATCGGCAGCATGCCCCAAGAGGGGCAAATTCCAAGCGGTAGCGATGGTCTTGAGCAGTGAGTAATGATTGTATGGGGTATCGTCCTGAAAACCACGTTTGACCCAGGGTGAAATCAATACCGTGGCGACGCGCCCACCGCCTGGTTCAAAGCCACAACAACCCTGTTCACTCTGCCCTTCATCCCAGGTCAGGACGATCAAACCCGCGTCAGACAACGTGGGATACGCCCACAGACGCTGCAACCACGTATCTACCCACGCATCGACCACATCCAGCCCACAATCGTGCCCGGAATTGCACAAATCAGGTGTGATGAAAGCAAAATCGGGCAATCGTCCGGTGGCAAGGTCGTTTTCCAATTCACTCAACGCCACCACGTGATTCTGGCACCGCTCCGTATCGGTGCGGATGGGATCAAAGTAAATAAACGGATTGTGCTTCGGCGCATAACGGCGAGTGTATTGCAGGTAACACGGTTGGGGCATGGCTTCCTGATAGGTCTTCCAGGTGCGCCCGCTGGCTTCGATCAAATCCGGTAGGCTGGTGGCATTGACATAGCAATCAATGCAATTGGTGCGAATGCCAAAGGTATCTCCGCCAATGAGTGCCAGGTAGTTGGGTAAACTAGGGCGCGTAATGGCATAGTAACGGGTTAGCAGCGTGTAGTCGCTTGCCCAGCGGTTATAGACCGGCATCTGGGGATTGCCGATCACCCGCGTGATCTCACGGTTTTCAAAGATCAAAATCACAATGTGCCGAAACGCCGGTACCACGGGTCGCGGGGTGGCGGTCATGGTTGGTGTAGGAAAAAGTGCTTCGGTTGCACTGGGGGTAAAGGACGGTGTCATCGGGACGACCTGAGGGGATAAAATGGGCGGCGGCGTTTCCACCCCTGACGAGGGAGAAATCGAGGACGAAACTGCTGGAGCACAGGCAATCAACAACACAGTCAGCAACGCTACCCCCACGGTTCGGAGCATCCCACCTATGGGGAGATTGGCGCCCAGGAACGCGGTAAACCCCCAGGTCACAAGACCATTTGGGTTATTCCTATGCTTCAGACTCATTTTCTTCAAAGCGTTCCCAGGCCTGAGGGCTCCAGCCAAAGCGCCCGCGCAATGGGACAAAACTGACTGGCAGAATATCCTCATAATCCACATGACCCTTTTCTTTCCTCCATACTTGTAATACCTGGCCCATATAATCTCCAATCGGGATGACCAAACGCCCCCCCTCATCCAATTGCTCCACTAACGGGGGTGGTGGGGCTGCCGCGGCGGCAGTTACGATAATGCCCTGGTAGGGTGCCGCCTCCGGATAGCCCAAACTGCCATCGCCACAGATCACGGTGATGTTTTTTAACCCTAAGCGCTCAAATGTCGCCTTTGCCCGTTGTGCTAACACCTCGTGGCGCTCGATGGTATAGACCCATTTAGCCAACACGCTGAGGATGGCTGCCTGGTAACCGGAGCCGGTGCCCACCTCCAGCACCTTTTCATCTCCCTGGAGTTCAAGGAGTGAGGTCATGAGGGCCACAATGAACGGCTGCGAGATCGTCTGCCCTTTACCGATAGGCAGGGGGCCATCATCGTAGGCACGCGAGCGCAGTGCCGGGGGAACAAACTCATGGCGCGGTATACGCCGGAAAGCCTCCAGCACCCGCGGATCGCGAATCCCGCGCCGTTCAATCTGCTCCACCACCATGGCTTCGCGCCACGCCGCAAAGACATCTTCACCAGTCACGCTCGCCTCCACTGTTTCAGCCCTCCCAGCCGATAACCCGCCCTAATCCATATTGTACATAATTTAGGGCACAGGAGATGCACTTTATTTTTCCCTAGCCCCCGCGCAACGCAGGAAAAGCTCACCCCGACGGTGTTGACCTTTACATAAGAGCGCGCGCAATCTGACGATCCAATTTACCCATCGGGTAGTGTGAGAGATGGGCTAATGGCACCCATTCCAGCGCAGTAGCCTCCAAGGGCTGTGGCTCGCCGCCTACCAGCCGGCAGTGAAAGGCATGCAAGGTGACTCGAAAGTGACTGTACGCATGATGAAACACCCCCACCTTTGTAACTATCTCAATCGTCGTTCCCAGTTCTTCCTGGATTTCCCGTTCCAACGCCGCTTCCAGGCTCTCGCCGGGTTCCTGCTTGCCGCCCGGGAACTCCCACATCCCGCCCAGCAATCCTTGCGGCGGGCGTTGCGCCAGCAACACCCGTCCCTCGCGCCAAATCACCGCTGCAGTGACGATGTAATGAGGCACAGTTTTCCGCGACTGCCGAACCGGGCGTTGCGCCTGCGTGCCCCGTGCCCGAGCCAAGCACAACTCAGCCAATGGGCACACATCACAACGGGATGAGCGAGGTGTACACACCATTGCCCCCAAATCCATCAGGGCCTGGTTAAAATCACCAGGCCGCTCCGGGGGTATATGCTCTTGCCCCAATCGCTTCAACTCATGTTCCCCGGCCGGAGTATTGACCGGCACGTCCAAATCGAACAGGCGCGCCAACACCCGCCGTACATTTCCATCCAACGCTAACACCGGTTCACCAAAAGCAATCGAAGCAATGGCCGCCGCGGTATACGGACCGACCCCCGGCAGGGACTGCCACTCTTCTGCCTTTTGTGGCCAAGCGCCACCCCGCTCTTCGACGATAACTTGTGAAGCTCGGTGCAACGCACGTGCCCGGTGATAATAGCCCAAACCCTCCCACAAGCGCAACACATCTTGCACCGAGGCGGCTGCCAGGGTTTCCAGGGTGGGAAAATGCGCCATCCAGCGCTCGAAATACGGCACGACCGTCTCGACCTGGGTTTGTTGAAGCATCACCTCCGAAACCCATACCCGATACGGGTTGGGGGGATCTTCACGCCAGGGCAGAGAACGGGCATTTTGGTCAAACCAGGCCAGCAGGCGCTGCGCCAGTTCACTCACCGTGCCCTCATGTCAGAACTGAAAACCACCGCGAGCTTCCACAATCTTGAACGAATAGTTCTTGACAAAATCTTGCAACTGGTTGTTAAGCGCTTTCCACTCATCCGATTGCAAAATTTGGCGCGCCTTGCTGGCCGAGGATGCCACAGCACCGACCAGGATTTGAGGGTGATCCCCAAAGACGGTAGCCCAGGCATCACTCAGTTCAAACCCCAAGCGCTGCACCCCAGGAATAAATTCGCGCACCACAAACTCGAAATATTCCTGTTCGCGATCAGGGCGGATATCCCAAGACATCAACAACTTGACGGCCAAGGTTAACTCCTCTAATGATGCTGATACTCCAAAACAATCACTTGCGTTTCTTCCGGCAAAGCATTCACACTGTTGACTTTCAGCACCGGTTGCGGGGTGACCTCGTTCAGCCCCATCGCCTTGAGGAATTTGTTCAAGCCATCCAGTTTAACCGCGCTATCCGGGGTAGCGTAATGCATCGGGATGACGATACTAGGTTCCAACAGGCTGACCACCTCGGCGGCTTTGGCCGCGTTGAGTGTACTCCCCCCACCCACCGGCACCAACACGATGTGCACCGGGCCCAAG
The DNA here is from genome assembly GCF_056331585.1 of Thermanaerothrix sp. Lineage (NCBI taxonomy): Bacteria > Bacillati > Chloroflexota > Anaerolineae > Anaerolineales > Anaerolineaceae > Thermanaerothrix > Thermanaerothrix sp. The sequence goes on along the minus strand of NZ_JBWGPQ010000031.1, from coordinate 22,428 downwards.
GATTCCACCTCAGCCTGGGTCGGCACGCGATTAAGGTTGCCAAGGTGCAAGACGTTAATCCCATTATACTCAATCAAATACAAGGTGTTACGTGGTTCGTCCGTGGTTTTTTTCCCCGTGCCGTTGGTCTGCAATCCCGTAATAAATACCCCGCCAATCTCATACTCACCCGGGCCAGTAATGACGTAGGGCTCTCCCTTTACTCCCGCAAGATAATTGTGTCCCGGAGCGGCATGACTGATGGTCACAATATCGGCTTTGAGTTTGAGTGGCGCATATCCCACCGCGCGATGATCATAAGGGTCTGTGACCACCGTGGCCAGGTTGCGCTCGGTAATCCGAAAACAGGAATGACCGTACCAGGTAATCTCCATGTAGCCTCCAGCGTTCGTTATGATTATACCAATAAAGCCTCCGTGCTCAGGGATAGATACAATCTAAGGCTACGCTTTAATCTTCACCGCCCACTCCCGGCACCTCAGGCACCAATTCCGCCACTTGCACCCGCCGCAACGCCACTAAGGCTAGGGTATTAAAGAGAATCGCTAGGCCTAGGTTAACACCGAACCCCAGTGAGTAAGTTAATGGCCCTAATACCGCTCCCACCGCTCGCCCCAGCGAGAAAGCGGCAATTGTTCCCGCCATTACCGTCGCCCGCAGGGCCGGGAACGTACCCGACATCAACGGCAAGAAACTCACCAGAGCAAATTCAAAGGTCAGGTAAAAGAGAAACAGCCCCACTAACGCCCCGGTAATCGTCTTGCCCAGCAGGAACAACCCCACTGCCGAGAGGCTGTTGAGCATGATGCCCACCGCCACTGCCCGTTCCTTGCCCAGACGATCCACCCACAGCGCCGAAATGCCTTCACCCAGCAGTTCCGAGGCACCAATCACCACCGAAGCCGCACCCAACGCCGCCAATTGCAAGGCAAACTGGGACTCCAACCACAACCCAAACACCAGGTTAACCATCTCGTTAGCGCTGGTCAGCGCCAAGCCCATCGCCAAGCCAATCAAAACGTGGGGGGAGTGCAGTAAAGCCCGCACCTGCAAGCGTGAGGTCGCCGCCGAATGCCGTTCCCCTTGCGGATCACGCGGCACCAACCACCATAATACCCCCAGCAAAACGACCCCAACCAGGGCAAATACCACGAACGGCGCCCACCAGATACGAACACGCTCAACCAGCCACCCTACCGCCGGGATCCCCAAGATGAAACTCAGTGACCATCCTAGTTCAGTGAGGCCCATGACCCGACCCCGTTCGGCATAGGCAACCCGATCCCCGAGAAAGGCCTGCATCGCCGGCAGAAACACCTGATAGGCACTGGCCATCAGGAACAATCCGATCAGAAAACTTCCATAGTTGGGTAAAAGTGCGACCAGCCCGCTCCCGAGGACAAACATTCCCAACCCGGCTAACATGGCTGGACGCTGTCCGTAACGATCCGTCAACGGTGCTAACAGTGGCCCCACCACGCCGCTGAACGAACGCAGGGTCAGCACCAGCGAAAACGCAGGTAACGAAACCCCTAAACCACCTTGGAAGAACGAGAAGAAGGGATAGACCATACGGTAACTGGTGTTGATTAAAATCCGAATCAATGTAAAAAGCCCCACCTGTACCCCTAATGGACGCATGGACTGTTTCATCGTTATATCCTGTCAGGTAAGATGAGCGAACAATCGCCGCGCCGTGGGCATCAGAACCCCGGCGATTTGAAGCATCAACAAACTGCACAAAAGAACCAACAGCACGAAATGGGCCTGAATTCGCACCGCATCGCCCCCGAAAATGGGCGATTGGGGATGCAAAATGGTCTCCGTAGCTCCTAACTGCCACCATAAGAGGCCCGCAAACGCCGCGTTCAAGAACGCCAACACGCGCGGCTCACGCATCAGCCACTCGGCGATCTGAAACGCCAGGCTGACCCCCCACAACATTAGCGGCACCCGCCAGCGCGGTTCTTCCCAAAAAACGCCGCCCCAAATGGTTATCTGAAGATAGAGCGACATTGGGAGATAGGTGGACCAAACAAACAACGCCGTCCACCCCAACGCCGTTGATCGTTCTACCCACACCAGACGGCGAGTCAACCAGAAGACCAGCCCGGCCACGCCGGCCAGCATATAGGCTGCCTTGCCCACCCACACCCAGGCCCCATGCAACAGCACCAGGCGCAAGGCGGTAACCAGCACACGCTCGGTCGGGCCCAGAAGGGTCACCACCGCGATCAATCCCAGCGTTATCCCCATCCCAATCATCCAATAGGAACACCGCCAAACAGGTCTCTCGGATGATAGCAATGCCGGCATGTTAGGTTGACCTCCGGGTATAATTTTACCGCCACGCCCTTGCTTTCAGGAGTTGTGTTTTGCGTCCCTCTTCTACTGGCTCTCTCTGGCGGGGTTTACGACTGGCTCTGGCCTTCCTCACCCGCTTGCCACTGCCTTCACCTCACCCCGCAATCCCTTTTGAGCAGGCGTTGCCCTGGTTTCCCTGGGTGGGTCTGCTGTTTGGTGGAATCAGCCTTGGACTCGCACAAGCACTGTCAAGACTCTTCTCGCCTCTATTGGTGGCGTCATTAATCCTCTTCGCCTGGGCGGTCTTAAGCGGCTTTCTCCATCTGGACGGTTTGGCCGATTGTTGGGACACCCTCTTTCCGCCCCTGCCACCCGAAAAGCGCTGGCAGGTGCTCAAGGACCCACACCTGGGTGCCTTTGGCGTCATCGGCTTGATGCTGCACCTACTGGTCAAACTCATGACGTTGCTTGCCGTACTCAATCTGCACCCCCTGGGCGTGTTACTCGCCCCGGTATGGGCGCGCTGGCTGGTGCTGTGGGTGGGGCGGTTACCCCCTGCCCGTCCGGAGGGGTTGGGAGCAACATTTGTACAGGCAGTCACCCCGCGCGCCCTACTCTGGAGCAGCCCACTACCGTTGCTTGTGATTCCCCTCGGCGGTTGGCATAGCCTGATCGCCCTGCCCCTGGCGGCTGCGGGCAGTGCCGCATTGGGATGGCTGGCACAGCGCCGTCTGGGTGGCATCAGCGGCGACGTGTTGGGAGCCGTCATCGAGGTGAGCGAAACGCTGATCCTGTTAGCCTTCGCAATTCCCTGAGGTGGTGGTTCTTTTCAAATTTTGGAGCATAAACCCGATGAATACTCGCTTGAAAATCTGGTCTTTGCTTCTCATCGCGCTGATCATCTATGTGGGACTGGGGTTGGTCTTTCACCTCGGTTGGGAAGCCGCCCAAGCTGAGTGCCGGCACGCTCAAGCCTCACAAGGTGAGTTCGTCGAGCCAGCGGTCTTTGCCTTGCCACTACGCCTGGCATTTGACCTGACCTACTGGCCGGTTTATGCTTGGGCTAACTTGTACCATGACGGCGTCCTTTTTGCGACGCCCTGCACCCATTGAGATGACCCCGGAGAGAAGAACCCCTTATGGCGTCACGTGTGACCTTCATCCTCGGCGGAGCACGCAGTGGTAAAAGCCGCCATGCTCAGCACCTCGCCGCCGCTCACCCTCACACTCAGGTGCTCTTTGTTGCCACAGCTGAAGCCGGCGATGACGAGATGGCCGCGCGCATCGCCGCCCACCGTGCCGAACGACCATCTCATTGGCACACCCTGGAAGAGCCACGCCACCTGGCTGCCGCCATCACGGCCTGGCAGCCCGAACCAGAACTCATCCTGGTGGATTGCCTGACCCTATGGGTCAGCAACCTTTTGCTCAGCCTGCCCGAGCCGCTGGATCCCACTACTGCTGAAACCCTGGTACAAGTCGAAACCGAAGCCCTGTTGAAATGCATTCAGACCAGCCGCGCCGCCTGGATCATCGTCTCCAACGAGGTTGGGCTGGGGTTGGTGCCGCCCTACCCTCTGGGGCGGCTCTACCGCGACCTGCTGGGGAACGTCAACCAGCGCCTGGCCGCAGCCGCAGACGAGGTGATTTTCATGGTAGCGGGGTTGCCCATGCGCCTCAAAGGTTAACCCGCCGCAACCCTTGACCCCAGCAGTATAATAAATTCAGAGGAAAGGAGGCTGAAATGGTCACACTGGCTGACCGTTTGGACGCCATGACCCGCCCCGGTGAACTCTATACTCGCCTGGAAGACGACACTGTGCAGTGCTATGCTTGCGCCCACCGCTGCCGCATCAAAACCGGGCGGCGCGGTATTTGCCAGGTACGGTTTAACCGCGATGGGGTGCTATATGTCCCCTGGGGCTATGTAGCCGCCTTACAGGTAGATCCGATTGAGAAGAAGCCTTTCGCCCATGTCCTACCCGGCAGTGAGGCACTGACCTTCGGTATGCTCGGTTGTGACTTTCACTGCAGTTTCTGCCAGAACTGGCTCACTTCGCAAACCTTGCGCGACCCCGCGGCGGGAATACCGGTTGAGTCCCTACTCGAGATCACCCCGGAAGAGATGGTGAATCTAGCCCGCCGCAGTGGTGCTGCTGCCATTGTTTCGTCCTACAACGAACCCCTGATCACCTCGGAGTGGGCAGTTGCTATCTTCAAACAAGCGCGCGAAGCCGGCCTGTTGTGCGCCTACGTCTCAAACGGCAACGCCACGCCTGAAGTCCTGCAATATCTACGTCCCTACCTGGACGCCTACAAAGTAGATCTCAAAACCATGCAGGATAAGCAATACCGCCAATTGGGCGGGGTATTACAACACGTCCTAGACACCATTAAAATGGCCCACGACCTGGGGTTGTGGGTTGAGGTGGTCACGCTGGTCATCCCTGGGTTCAACGACAGCCCGGAAGAACTGTGGGAAGCCGCGCGCTTCCTGGTTTCGGTCTCGCCGGATATTCCCTGGCACGTGACCGCCTTCCACCCCGACTACAAGATGACCGACCCGCCCCCCACCCCGGCCAAGACACTGCTGCGCGCTGCCGAAATCGGGCAAGAAGCCGGATTGCACTTCGTCTATGCCGGGAACCTGCCCGGGCGAGTCGGGAGTTTGGAAAACACGTACTGCCCCCAGTGCCAGGCGCTCCTGATCGAACGACGCGGCTACATCATCCTGGACTATCGCCTGACCGCCGCTGGAACCTGTCCGCAGTGCGGCTACAAAATCCCCGGCATCTGGCCCAAAGACCCGCGTGAGGTGCGTCTGCACGGCTGGGGTTACCCGCGCCCGGTGCGCCGCCTGATTACTCCTTAGGCCAGTTCGCGCACCATGTAGTAATCGCCGCGAGCAAAGCCGCGCTGCTCGTAATATTGCCGCGTTCCAATCGCCGCGATCACAGCTAAGCGGCGGTAACCACGTGCACGGGCTAGGGCCTCTGCCGCCTGGAGCAAGCGGGTGCCAAGACCAATGTGCTGCGCCGCACCGTGCTGTTCGGCGCCCACCGGCAGGGATTGACCGTACACATGCACCTCACGGATCAGCGCTGCCCCTTCCAGGTCGGTAAAAGGCAGTTGCGGTGCCTCAGGCAAGGGAAATGAAAGGCGCAGGTAACCTGCCAGGCGGTCATCCCGAGTCACGTAATGCAAGAAGTGCTCTTCGGCATAGGCGGCGCGATAGGTCAAATCGCTGAAGGTCAGGTGTTCCAGGGCTACCGGGCGATCGCGCACCTCGCGGCAACGGATACAGCGACACTGCTGGCCGCGCCGTGCCAGTTCAGCCAGCACGTCCTGACGCAGGCTGGTGCGGCGATTTCCCGCCACCACGTAGGTCGAGGGAATATCGCGCACCACGCGATTGATGCGGCAGTACTCCGGAACGGTAGGTTTAATATCGGCGATCAGGTCAATCAAAGTTTCGGTTGAATACGGCTCATAATCGCCGCGCTGCCAATAGGCATATAACTCAGTGTTTTCCAACAACTGGGTGGGGTATATTTTGATCTCATCCGGGCAAAAATCCATCCAAAGGCGGGTAAAATCAGCCCGGTCAGACTCAGGGGTCGCCCCCAGCAGGTTGGGCATCCAGTGCATCACAATCTTAAACCCTGCGGCGCGCAAGAGTGCTGCAGCGCGCAGGGTCTCAGCAACGGTGTGCCCACGCTGGTTAAGCGCCAGGATGCGATCATCCAACGATTGCACCCCCATTTGCACTTTGGTCACGCCCAGATAGCGCAACCAGCGCAATTCGTCCGGGGTAATTTCATCCGGACGGGTCTCGATGACCAGGCCCACGTTACGATGTGGTGCCGTCTCATTGCGCTGCTGGGCTTCACTTAGATCCTCTGAATCCGCCTCGTTCAGCGCGTCCAAGCAGCGTTTGACAAACCATTCCTGATAATCGCGGCGATAGGCACTCCACGTCCCCCCCAAAATCAGCAACTCGATTTTATCCGTGGGATGGCCGTTGGCCTGGTAAGAAAGCAAACGCGAACGCACTTGGCGGTAAGGGTCAAATTCGTTCTGTAGTGCCCGCTGCGCTCCCGGCTCATCGGGCAAGTAACTCTTAGGCATGCGCACATCGGTCGGGCAGAAAATGCACTTCCCCGGGCAGGGGTATGGCTTGGTCAGCACGGTGACCGTGGTCACGCCCGAAAGCGTGCGCACGGGTTTCATGCGCAACTTGGCCAGCAACGCCACGTCCTCGTTCAATTGCCCCTGCTGCACCAAGTGACGATAGGCCGCCACCAGCACCGATTTGGCCAAATGCCCGCCCTCTGGGAGCGGGTGACGACGAATGGCCTGAGCCACGTCTTCCCCGGCTTGCACGGCTTCGATGATACGCTGGGCCAACGCCAGACGTTCTGGCGTCAGCGCATAGTGCCGTTCCCAACGCTGCACCTTCTCATCCAAAACTACGGTTGAGTAATCCTCACTCATCTTCACACCACCGTTAAAAGATCCCTTAACCCAAGTATAATCGCAAACGTGAAACCCGAAATCGCGGCCAAATTACTGGCGCTTAACGCTCAATTTTATCAGACCTTTGGCCTGGCGTTTGCAACCACCCGCCGACGTCTCCAACCGGGGATTTTACGCGTCCTGCCACGCTTGCCCCTGACGGCGCAATGGCTGGATTTGGGGTGTGCCCACGGTGAAGTGGCACGCTGGCTGGCTCAGCATCATTTTCAGGGGCGCTACCTAGGGCTGGATTTCAGCCCGGCACTACTGGCCGAAGCACAGGCTTGGGCAAACCATCTACCGCCTGCTCTGGCAACTCGTTTTACCTTCCGCCAGGCCGATTTGGGTCACCCGGACTGGGTCATAGCATTAGACGATGCTCGCTTTGAGGTTGTGTTGGCATTTGCCGTCTTGCACCACATTCCCGGCCAGGTAAATCGAGAGCGCTTGCTTCATCTAGTACGAGCACATCTTGAACCCGGCGCAACCCTGGTGCTCTCGGTGTGGCAATTTCAGCACAGCCCGCGCTTGCTGGCTCGTCGCCAGCCCTGGGCACGGATCGGCATTGATGAGGCCGACTTGGAACCCGGTGACACTTTACTAGACTGGCGCCATGCCCTGCCGGATCAGAGCGAAAAAGTGGGCTTGCGCTACGTCCACCAATTCAGCCGGGAGGAACTGGACGCTCTGGCTGTGTTCAGCGGCTTTCGCGTGGAAGAGACGTTCGAATCCGATGGTGAGGGCGGGCGATTGGGGCTGTATCAGGTGTGGCGAGCCGTATAACGCTCACGGCACAATCTGGCGCAGGGTACGGGTGTGCAGGTCAAATTCCAGTTGGGCACCGTTCGCCGCTTCCAAGCGCAGCACACCTTCTTGAGCGGTAACAATACGCAAAGTCCCAGCTCCGGCAGGCCCTTCAACCCATTCTTCCTTCACCGCGCCTTCGGGCAGGACGATCAGCGCGCCTTGTTCCGGCATATAGGTATGGGCACCCGCATAGACCCATATCCATTGACCGTCCACCTCGCCCTGCCAGGCGTTGCGGGTGGTGAAATCATCCGGGCTAACCGGTGCGGCCACGCCTTCCACAATGCCCGGCTCGCGCGGCAGACTCTGCACGGCCAGCGGCTCTGGCGGGCGCAACGCATTCGGATCGGCAGGTTTGGTCGGTGCGGGGCGGGATTGTGCTAACGCTCGTGCGGCTTCCTGGGTCTGTAGCGGGGCTATTTTCTGTTTCAGAAAGGCCTGTTGTTCGGGGTCTTGGAGCACAGCCAGCGTCTGCGTGTAGTGCGCCAGCATCTGCTGCTGCCAGGAGGTAGCCTGACCGGGCGCTGCCACTGCCTGGCGCTGAGAATAAAGCCCCAACCCGATCCCCAGACCCACCAAGATCAATAAAAGGGCAACATACGTCCCTTTTCTCGATAAATGCCTGTTCACCATTCAACTCCCGATCGGATCTGAACGGCGGAGTTTAAAACCCAATCAAATCCGATGCATCCCGATTATACATCAAAGCCCCCGCCAGTGCGCAGGCCTCGCGTTTTGGCGATGAGAAAACTGGCGAGGGCTAATAGGTGGAGCTGAGGTCACACCAACCGAAGTTATGCTATAGAGGCTTCCTGAGCAAGCACCAATTCAATTGGCGTTGCATGACCGATATTGTCGGATATTGGGCAGCGAGCTTCGATCTCGCGGATAAATGCCTCTTTTCCCTCCGGAGTCAAATCCCCTTCAACGCGGAGATAAACCCGAATTTGCGAAGCCCCTACTCGAACCGTTGGGTTCCTTCCCAGAAAGCCATCGGGGTCAATATCCCCTTCAACCCGTGCACTGAGATTACGTACAGGCAAATTGCGCTGTTGGGCAACGATTTTACCTACCGTCAAGAGGCAACTGGCCAGACTTATCAGTAAAAATTCTAACGGGGTAGGTCCGGCATCACTGCCCCCCATCTCGGCCGGTTGATCCACGTGCACAATGTGATGACGGGCGTGGGTTTCAACCCTGAAACCATTGATCTGACTTGCTTCAACGGATACTGTTTTGAGGGACATGGTTGTTGGTCCTCCTTCTACAACTAAAGGTAATAAGGTAGTGATGAAAAGGGAAAACCGACATAAGGCTCGTGCAACGGGTTATACGTGTCCCTCGGCCCCACCATCTAACCAAGGCCTTCATGTTCACCTCTATCCGACAATAGGGCCACCTTTGAGAACTCTTGCGGTAATAAGAGATGCAAGAGTTCCCGCTATGATTTATGCGCTCGCATGTATCCCGCGGACAACTTAGATGCAGAAATCTTCGCCGCGCCAGATGCCATCCTCAGGCGGATGCACCAACGGCGGACGCTCTAGCGCCTGTTCGTGATGATGACCGTTCCCATTCTTGCCGTTCGTGGGCGGAGCTTCGTGCTGGGCGGCCAGGGTGTGCACCTGTTTCTCCAGAGCCTCCAAGCGCACCAGCACCGAAGCCAGGGATTGCCCAATCGCATCCGGCAATTTGTCGTGCTGTAGATCGGGGGCGGTGGGGCGCGGTTGACTGCGCACCACCACCTGCCCCGGCACTCCAACCACCACCGAATTCGGTGGCACCGACTTGACCACCACCGCGTTGGCGCCAATACGACTGCCGCGCCCGACCACAATATTGCCCAGCACCTTGGCTCCGGCACCGATCACCACGTCATCTTCAATCGTAGGGTGCCGTTTGCCCTTTTCCAGGCTTACGCCACCCAGGGTGACCCCGTGATACATGGTCACGTTATCACCCACTTCCGCGGTTTCACCGATCACAACCCCCATGCCGTGATCAATGAAGAAGCGCCGTCCGATCCTCGCTCCGGGATGGATCTCGATCCCGGTTAGGAAACGGTTGAGGGTGGAGAGCCAACGGGCGAGTAACTTGAGACGGTGTCGCCAGAGCCAATGGGCTGCCCGATGTAGCCAGATGGCATGCAAACCCGGGTAGGTCAGCAGTACTTCCAGAAATGTGCGTGCCGCTGGATCACGCTCAAACACCGATTCAATATCTTCGCGCAACGTTTGAAACACCTTTCCTAACATAGTCGCTCAAACTTTTCAGCCTTTACTGCACAGCCTTTGCTGCTAACATCTCTTCGGCTAGGTCGGCAAACAACTGTGTGCTGAGATAGCGCTCACCGAACGAGGGGATGATCACCACGATCAACTTGCCCGCGTTTTCAGGGCGCCGTGCCACCTGCAACGCTGCCCACGTTGCCGCGCCGGAGGAAATACCGACCAACAAGCCCTCTTTGCTCGCCAGTTCGCGCGCGGTGCGAAACGCATCTTCGGCCTTAACGCGGATGACCTCATCATAGATGCTGGTATTAAGGACATCCGGGATGAACCCCGCACCGATGCCCTGGATGGGGTGCGGACCGCGTTGACCGCCCGAAAGCACCGGCGAGGCATCCGGCTCGACTGCAATTGCCTTGAACGAAGGTTTGCGCGCCTTGATCACCTCACCGACGCCAGTGATGGTGCCACCGGTGCCCACCCCAGCCACCAGGATATCCACCTGCCCATCGGTATCGCGCCAGATTTCCTCGGCTGTGGTGCGACGGTGAATCTCCGGATTGGCCGGGTTCTTGAACTGTTGCGGCATGAAATAGCGTGAGGGGTCGCTGGCGACGATTTCCTCTGCTTTCCGGATCGCCCCTGCCATGCCCTCGCTAGCCGGGGTCAGAATTACCTCGGCGCCGTAAGCGCGCAGCACTATCCGACGTTCTTTGCTGGCGGTCTCCGGCATGGTCAGGATGCAACGGTAACCCCGTGCCGCGCACACCATGGCTAGCGCAATGCCAGTATTGCCACTGGTCGGCTCCACGATCACCGAACCGGGGCCAATTTTGCCCTCTCGTTCGGCGGCGTCAATCATCGAAACCCCAATGCGATCCTTGACGCTATGGGCCGGATTGTAAAACTCCAGTTTTGCCACCACCTCGGCCACACAGCCTTCGGTCACCCGGTTCAGACGCACCAGGGGCGTATTGCCGATTAGTTCGGTCACATCACGATAAATTTTCATCTTGGCCTCCTTGAACCATTGGATATAGAGATAAATACAAAAAACCAATCCGCCTTAAAAAGGCAGTGAACCGCAGGCTCTCTTTCTCAGGAAGCGGGACTGCGGTTCACCGCCCGGCGGACTGGTTGTTCAGGTCTGAGTCAGGTACCACAACACTCAGGCCGGGGCAGCGTTTAGCCGCAGCCCCGCCCAGGACACGCGCACTGGCGTTTTCGCAGCATCACAAATCGCACAATAATTGTCCTCTTAATCATCAAAGCCTATTATAGGCAAAAACGGCAATCTGTCAAGAAAAAAGTGTCTTTCGTGGTATGATCAGCATGGGAGATTGGGGGGATACCGTATCAGGTTTGCTCTACCCTGTGACGGTTGACCAACTTTCCCTGCGCCTGACTTAAGAAGGGGTCGTCATATGTTGGACCTAACGATATCTTCTGCGCTTGCTGCAGATATAACTTGGCACGCCAGCCGCCAGACCTACTTAACTATCCGCTGGCTGGTTGACCATGATCGCATTCCCTATGCATTTTGTGCCTACGCCTACTTTCGCTGGGTGGGTGACTACTCGGATCAACCGACCTGTCCACCTGCCAACCGCTTGAACTTTCTTCACCGCCAACAAGAGGTGATCACCGCATGCAAGCAGGGGTATCTCCCTCCCCGGCTTACCCCATACGAAGACCTGCTGGCAGTCTTGATTCAATCCGATCCTGAGCCAGGGAGCGGCTTATGAAATAACTTGGTTATAAGGGCAACGCACGGGCTGTGCCATAACCTGATGCAATTAGGTTACCTTCGCCGCCCCCGCAACCGCCACCCGACCTACACCAACCTATTCTTTTGTGGCGCCAGCACGCAACCCGGCACCGGGATGCCCACCGCGCTGGTTTCGGCGCGCCATGCCGCCCAGCGCATCATCGAAATGCTGGGACCCAGGCACCTAAGTTCATTCCTCGCGCCGCTCCGATGGCAGCGGTTCCGCCACCAGTTGTCCTCCGCGCACCGTGGCACCGATGACCAGCCCGGCACTGATCAGCACCATATTCTTGAAAATATACTGACCTTCTAGGGTGGGCGCATACGGAAAGCGGTAAAACACCTCGGTGGGGAAGAGAAAAATCGGGGTAATGGTACCTAACATTTGAAAGAAGAGCAGGAACAGTGTAGCGCGCAGGTAAAGCCCCACCATTAGACCCAACCCGATCAGGGTTTCTAACGTTGCCAACAAGATGCGCGCCACATCCGCTGACAGCAACCCCAGGCTGAGAGTGGTGATGGTACGCGTAGCCAGGCTTTCCGCCGGGCTCAAGCCTGGAAAGAATTTCAACACCCCAAACCAGAAGAACACCACTCCCAGGCTGATGCGGAGTAACGTGATGCCGTGCCGCGCCATCCACGCGGTTAAGAGCGGATCTACGCGATGATAGAGGCTCAGCCACCAAGTTTTCATCCTAGACCACCTTTATTGTGATTTCAATCACAAAAAGTCTAATCCAAGGCCTCCAATAAATCAAGAGTAAATACACCTATTTTATAAGATTAGACCATTAATAGCACTCCGCACTCATATTTTGGACAATTTCAACCTTGACAGTTTAGAATGTATATTCTATAGTTGACATCTCACCCTCAACTTTGGGTAAAGCCCTCTGGACGAAAAGGGGCAGGTGCAAAAATCGGGATAGGTTCAACCCACCGTCTTACCCACCCAAAAGGAGCCCAATCATGAAGACCTCAAGCCCCAAAATCATCCCCCATCTCTGGTACGATCAAGAAGCCAGAGAAGCGGCGGAGTTTTATGTCGCTGCCTTTGGAAACGGCTCTCAGATCACCAACATCACCACCCTGCCAAATACCCCCTCAGGAGATGCCGACATCGTTTCGTTCACCCTCGCCGGCCAGCCGTTCATGGCCATTAGCGGCGGGCCGCTCTTCAAATTCAACCCCGCGATATCGTTCATCCTCAACTTCGATCCCTCGCGCGACCCGCAGGCACGCATCAACCTGGACGCATTGTGGACAAAATTATCCGCGGGGGGAACCATCCTCATGCCCCTCGACCAATATCCTTTCAGCAACCATTTCGGCTGGGTTGCGGACCGATACGGCCTTTCCTGGCAATTGATGTTGTCCAATCCTGCCGGCGAGGAACGCCCTTTCATCGCTCCCCATCTACTTTTCGTTGGTGAGGTATGCGGAAAAGCCGAAGAAGCCATCCATTTCTACCTTTCCGTATTCAAGAACACCCGCCTTGGGAATGTCTTTCGTTACGACGAGGGGCAACCGAAGATGGCAAGCATGATCATGTTCGCCGATTTTATGCTCGAAGGAGAGTGGTTCTCCGCGGCCGATAGTGCCCATCCGCATGAATTTGCATTTAACGAAGCCGTCTCATTGATGGTATATTGCCGGGATCAGGATGAGATTGATGCATACTGGGAAAAACTCTCCGCCGAGCCTGAAGCCGAGCAGTGCGGTTGGCTCAAAGACCCCTACGGCCTTTCCTGGCAAATCGTCCCGGCAGAAATGGACAAAATGCTCCACAGCGGAACCCCAGAGCAAATCGCAAGGTTAACTCAGGCGATTATGCCCATGAAAAAATTGCGCCTTACCGAACTACGCAAGGCATTCTACGGATAGCCTAACCCTGCGTCCCTTATTCCCAAAGCAGACCCGTGCGGAAAGCACACCTATCTATACTGTATCGCGTTCAACTGCTCTATCCATGCCCGCGCGTATCACCCACCCCATAAAAAAGCCGCCTGCAATCGAATCCAACGCAGGCGGCAAGGCTCCACAAGAAATGGAAACTAGGCTGCGGTAATCATCCCAAGATTCTCGAGGGCCTGGTTATAGGCCTGACCGTAAAGATGACCCATGACGGCCATGCCATAGACATAGGTAAGCAGCACACCCACAAAACACAGGATTACGCCCAGCGGCGCAATCAAGCCCACAACAAACGAACCCACCAACACGAGCAGATACGCTCCCGGCGCCGCGCGCACCAGGCGGAACACCTCACCGAAGTTTAACCCTGCCCCCAGTGAGCCTTTGGCCAGGAAGTTGGCATAGGCCGCCGGCAGCACCACCGCCAGGATCACGCCATAGACCACGCTGAACAGCCCTACACAGACCGAGATCAGCGTATAAACTGCAGTCACTGCATCCGAAACATTGGAACTGTCCATCCCCAGTAGCGAGCCAAAAATTCCCACAAACATCGAGAGCAACACAATGGGTAGAGCATACACTAGACCAATCACAAAAGCCTGAAAGCCCCGCGCCAAATCACCGCCAAAATCCAAATCCGGCAGCGGCTCCGGATCGTGCGTCATCACACGGCGGGTGACACTCAACCCCCACCCCAAGACGATAAACTGCCCAATAATGGGGATCAGACCCACCAGAGCGGGAATAATGATTTTGCGCAACCAATTCTTATCTTGAAAGACAAATCCAAAAGCGCGTCCAAAATCCATAACTGCCTCCTCATGATCCAAAGATATTTTCATCATAGCAGCAATCGGGCTGATGTGCAAGCCTCAGCCCTTTGCAATTTCCTTACGACTGCAACGTTCATGCCACGGGAGTCGTGGGGGCATTAATGGTCTCAAAATAGCCCCGCACTTGGGCATCGCTGTAGAACACCAGTGCCAGAATACCCACGACCAGCGCAATCACATTACCAAAGAGAATGCAGCAAATCTCCAGAATAGCAATCGTCTGCGAGAACTGTACCGGCACCGGTGGGTTCGCCAGCAGTTTGATCGCATATAGCACCTCAAACACCCCCAGAATCGCCGGGAGTACCGTCACCGGTGCACACAACAACCCCAGCCCCAACGTGCCCAGTACCAAAACGCCCGTCAGCCCCACCCCAGTTAAGATGTTGATGATGCCACTCACTAGCGTCAACACCCCGAGCGCCGTCACCATGCCCGGCTTTTCTAACGTTGGCCGGGGAGAAGCATATTGCGGTACCTCATTCATAAATGCACCACTCCTTTCCACTTGTGATCTCCATGCCCCAAAGCAGGACGTTTCACAGGTATCTACGCACAAAAAACGCCGAGGTTGCGTAAAAAGGACTAAAAATGCTCAAACCGCTCAATCGGGAGGACGAAAATCACCGCACGCTGTTCGCCAGGTTCAGTGGGAGGAGTCAATGCCTTGCGGATTACCTCCAAGGCCGCCTCCACCCGCTCCGCCTCCACCCCAACCAGCAACGTGGATTTACCGCGGCGCAGAAACCCCCCGGTCGAGGCAATACACGTTACCCCGAAGCCCGCCGTGGTCAGCGCACGTGAGACAGGGTCGTTATCCACATCCCGCACGATGGCAATGATCATCTTCATCATGGCTCAGACCTCCTCAAAGTGCTCCACCACCAGGCTGAACACGGTCGCCCCACCCACTGTGACCGGCGTGGGTACAGGCAGGGCTAGCGGGGCGCTTTCCAGCGGCACAGCGATGTATTCCACGCGTTGACGGCAGGTCTCGCGTAAATCTTGCAGCGCCTGCTCCTCACGGATTTCAGGCAACCCGACCAGCAGGGTAGCATTACGGCGACCCAAAAACCCGCCCTGACTGGGCAAACGGGTCACGGTAAAGCCGCGCCGCTCCAGAGCGCTCGCCGCGCCATCGGCATCCTGCGCCTGCACCACCGCCAGAAGCAACCGGTTGATCGGAGGAGAAAAAGAGGGATTGGCTTCGGAGTTCATAGCAACCTCCGTACATGGGATAAGCGATCAGCCACCACCTGATACGGCCCAGGACCTTCCACCTTGAGCGTTGCATGCCCCGGGAATGTCACCAAGGCATAATCCTGAAGAAATTGTACCGTTATTCCCTGATATTGTACTGTAATTGGGCGCCGAAAAGGGTTGGTAGGGGAGAGGATCACCTGATATGGAGAGATTGCAAATAAGCCCAGGGTGCGCAAGAAGAGCCCCAACGGCGCTAAGCCGTGTGCCGCATGAGGTTCTCCTAAGCCGCGGCCGCTTTCGGCATTATAAGCGGCCCAAACATCCCCACCTTGGGCCCAAGCCACGGCGATGCCTTCCAGCAAACGCCCAATCAAGTCGGCAGCCAGGTCACGGTAGCCGTAGCGTAGCAGGCCCTCCCCAAGGAACGTATTCCAAAGCGGAACGAGGATTTGACCATATCCATCCTCGTCACCATGTGGCCCCAGGCTGAGGCCGAAACGCCGCAAGTAGCGCGGTATAAGAGCGCGTTCCACCATCTGAGCCGCCCGCTGCGGCGATGGGATACCGGCCCACAGGGGCAAAAACAGGCTGAGATCCTCGAAACGGTACTCCCCGCTCATGATCTGCCCACGCATACCGGTGGGCAGACCTCGGACGATGACCTCATCCAAGCGCGTGAACAGCTCGGTGGTCACCGCCACCCCGTGATCACCGCGCCACATCATCTGGCGCGCCGGGATGACCACCTCCAGCTCCCCGCCCGGCCCCGCGCCGCGCAAGATTAACCTCAGGGGCAACGTCCCGCTTTCCCCCCTTTCCACCACCAGCATCAGGCGGCACGGCGACACCAATACCCGTTCCAGATGGAATTCCCCATCCCGCGCAAACTGCAACAGCACCTCACCCGCCGGCCAGAGGTGGGTTTGAGCATCGCGGTAGCGGTAGAAGGCAGCTTCACCATCCCAGGCGGCTTCAACTTCCTGGCGCAATGCCGCCAGGCGTGCCTGCAACCAGGGTAACGCCGTTTCATCCTGAACCTGCGCCGCAATCCGCATCAGACTCTGCCCCTCGCGGTAGAGCCAAGCCGCCAGGGCCGGGCTTTCCAGCCAGGGGCTTCCCATGCCAAAGCCGGCAGCGCCCGGGCGGCGAAAGATCGGACTGCTTTCCAGACCGGATTGATAGGGATGATCCCATTCGGGGAAGCCATCCTGGTCGCGATCGTGCGCGGGCTCAAACCAGAGGCGGTAAAACGCCATCAGGCGAGGATAGATCTCAGCCCACCAGGTGCTGTCGTCCTCAAAGTAGGGGAAGAGCCGCCAGGCCAGGGTTGCCAGCAAGGGTTGGGCCAGGTAACGCCCACGTTGTCCACTCAACCCCGGTCGCCAATCTACGAATCCTTTCGCATCTTGCACCGCCAGGAAGTTCTGCAACCACCCCCGCACCCAGGTCGCCCCGCCGGGCAAAAGCACCTGACTCAACCACCAGGCATCCAAGGCCGTCTGCCCGGCCCAGCGGTAGGAATAGTCGCTCCCATCGCCGCGCGCCGAAAAACCCTCTTCCGGCTGCCGCGTGAGCACAAACGAGGGATGAGGCAAGTGGGCGCTGGCCGGGACGCAAAAACGCCATATGGTACGTTGGGACTGCGCCAAAATAGTATCCCAGGTCGGGTTACCACTGACAATATGCACCTCCTGCACCGCCTGCTGCGCCCGCAGGCGGGTCACGTGCGCCTCCCAGGGCTCGCGCAAGCCTTTCAACGCGCGCTGGTAGGCCTCGGCCTCTTGTGGAGCACGACCCAAGGCCCAGGTCAGGGTTTCGCCCTGGCCGGGGCCTAGCGTTAGCGTCACGCTCAAAGCGTGGAATGGGGCTTCCACCGCCTGCGCCGCGGGGGTGCTCAGTCCTACTACCAGCACCCAACCCTGGGTGGTGGCTTCCAACCAAAGGTGTCCTTCGCGGCGGCGAGGGTGAAAGGTGCGCCCGTTATCCAGCAGGCGTAGCACCGCCGCCCACTCCAACCGCACCGTGCGCGGGTTCAAGCCGGTGTTGCGCAGGTGCAAGCGTCCCAGCAAGCGGAACGAATCGGGCACCCAAGTCTCCGCCCGCACCTCCAGGCCGGGAAACGGCGCCCCGCGCACCACCGCATACGCTGCCTGGGCTTCATCCACCTGGAGTGGGCGGTAAAAGCGCCGCGGATCGGTCACCGCCCACCGCCCCTGCACAAAGCGCGGAAAGAAGCGCAACTCGCGCACTCGCAACCCCAGGCGCGTGCTCAGCGCCAATGCCGGCGGCTCCCCTCCGCCCAAGTCCCACGCCCAGATGGCATCATCGGTATAACAAACCCCGCCGTGGCGCACATCCGCGGCCAGGATCAGCCGCCAGGGATCGTGAGGGATTACCGCGGGGTGCATAGGATTATTTTAGTCATCCTTGTATGGGAGGTCAAATGCCACTGACCTTACGGCCAAAAAACGTCTCTCTTTCCCCCACCCGGGGTGTAACTACGGCGCAAAGCCCCATATCCAAAGGGGCCTTCGTTGCGTCGGTTGATTTCCAACAGCGACGTACCGCTCTATTATCTGATAAATCTAACCTTAAATGGCTCAAAAATTCTTAAAACCTTCTTAGAAATCCTTAGAATTTTTTCACAAACGCTTGACAAGTCGTTTTGTCCTCGCTAGTATAAAATCAGATGGGGTACAACAAATCTGCGTGGCGGCGTTGAACTGCGGGGTGGGGTTCTGGTCGCCAATCCGCCCAGAGAAAAAAGGGGGGTACATCCCGCAGGGAGCCAATGGCGAAACCGGCCACAGATAGGGCCGGTTTTTTGGTTTCAACACCGTAGAACACAAACGAGGCGGCAGAAGGGCCACCGACCTGAAACGAAGTGGGAGCGTGCGCATCCCTCACCGCAGAAGCCGGCTTACCCCATTGCACCTTAACAAGCCGCCGAGTTGAGGCACACAAAAACCCTTGCTCCGGGTGGCGGCCCGGGCAAGGGCGGGGACACAGGGACACGGGTAGCGCCCGCTGTGCATTTCCATTATAGCACGCCCACCAGCAGAAGGCAACCGCTCGCCCCGGGTGGCGGACCGGGGTGGGCGACCCCAGCGTGAGGGAATGCCAGAGGCATGCTGCCCGTCCCGCCCGACGCGGAAAGGAGGTGAGAGACCGCTGCGGAGGATCAGGACGGGGTACGTCATTTTAAGCCACTTTGATCTCACTGCACCTTAAGAATTACTTTCTCTAAATCCTAAACAGAGAGAGGAGATATGAGCCATGACTAAGCGTCTGCCTCTGGCGTTTCTGGCCATCCTGCTGATCGTCCTGCTGGCTGGCCTGGGTGTGGCCTACGGTTTGTGGTCGGAGACCCTCACCATCAGTGGCACGGTGAACACGGGTGAGGTAGATGTGGGCTTTTCGGGGCCCTGGGTAGCCGAGTGGGTCGAGGTTAACGGTACACCCCAATTAGAACCAAAAGGTAAGGATGAGGCTGCAAAATGTTATGCCACGGCGATTGACTCAGACCTTACAAGCGACGGTAAGGAAACCATTAAGGTGACCGTCAAAGGTGCCTACCCCTCCTATCACTGCTTGGTCAAGTTTGATATTTCAAACCTTGGCACAGTGCCGGTGCACATTTCTAGGCCGAAAGCTGGAGAGGGTACCCCCTCATGGGTAAAAGCCTCCGCCTGCTACCCTGAATGGTATCAGCTCCACGCCCAAGAAAAAGCCTGGGCCTCGATCCTCATCCATTTCACGAATAAGGATGGAGTCAATGAGAACAGCGAATACACCTTTACCTTCACTATCGAGGCTCGGCAGTGGAACGAGGCACCAGCCACAGTAAATCAAGGAGACACTACCTGCTTCGCACCCCCCGAAGGAATTGAGCCCGTGCTTCAACAGTAACAATAACAAGGTTGTAGTCGGGGGCACCGTTCTGGTGCCCCCGATAAGACCTATTACTCTTGACAAAAGGAGAGTACTATGAGAACGAAGCCTCTGATGCTTCTTATGTTTCTGTTGCTCCTACTGCTGGGCGGTACCGGCATAGCCTATGCTCTATGGAGCGAGGTGCTCACCGTTGAGGGGACCGTTTATACCGGCGAGGTGTACGGAAAATGGACCTCGTGTATCTGCACCGATGAGGGACTAGATCCATTTCCTCCAAGTTGGCCATACCCCTACCCCAAGCCACAACAGAAGGACGTCGGCAGCACCGTTTGTGTGATTGACACCAAGGATCCTCGGATTCTTCATCTCACCATTTCCAACGGTTATCCCTCCTACTGGGGCAATTGCGAGGTTCACTTTGCCAACACAGGCTCGGTGCCAGTGGTTATCGCTGGGTATAAAGTAATCGCCGAGAATTTCAATCTTGCTTCGGGAAATGGCACCGAAGACGGTGAGATTTGGGTCAAATATTGGGATGGGGTAGGTACTCAAATGGAACCCTGCCCGGATGACTCTTGCGAACAGGCTTCCAGCTTACAGTTCCACATCGAGCAGCCCGCTAAAGAGAATACGAAGTACTTCTTCCAGGTTTTGGTTTGCTTGCGCCAATGGAACGAATATGCTACCCTCGAGCAATGCCTTACCGCCGCACCCGGTTACTAACACCACCGTAACGAGAGGGATAGGTGTTGTCGTTCGCCCTACCCCTTCAATTCCACTCCCCGGAGGCCTCCTGCTTATGCGCGAGTTCTTTCGTCACCGTTTGCTCACCTTTCGAAGTTCGCCGCACACCCAGCGCGCGGCCTGGCTGGCGCTGGCGCTCAGCGCCGCGGCGGTTTATCTTCTCGTCTACCTCCTTGCCCCCACCCTGGCGGCGGGGGTCAATTTCTACCTTGTCCAGCCCCTGGCCTGGCTACTCCTGGGTGGGGTGGCAGCCCTCCTCACCTGGGGCGGCTGGGCCACCTGGCCGCGCCCAACCCGTCTTCTGTTCATCTTTGCCCTTTTGCTCGGAATCATCCAAACCACCGCTTTTTTGCTGGCGGGTCTCATCTTTGGCCTGGGTTACTCCCCTTACGCCCATCGCTTCCCGGCCGTTTTGGGCAACCTGTGGTACCTGGCGGCTAGCCTGGTCGGGCTGGAGGCCGCCCGTGCTACCTTTGTTCGCCGCCTAGGACAGCACTCGCTGCTCCTGGCGGTGGCCCTGGGGGCGCTCATTCCCACCCTCCTTCTCATCCCATTAGGGCGCTGGGCTACTCTGAACACCCCACCGGAAATCATCGCCTTTCTGGGTGCCCACCTCGTGCCCGGCCTGGCCGAGGGATTGGTCGCCGCCCTGCTAGCCTGGCTGGGCGGGCCGCTCCCAGCCATTCTCTACCGCGCCTTGCCCCTGCTCTTTGAGTGGCTCTCCCCCGTCTTACCCAACTTGACCTGGTTGGTGCATGCGTTTATCGGCACCCTGGTGCCGCTGATCGGCTTTTTCTACTTACAGGGTTTCTTCCCCACGGCAGCGGAGCCTGACACCCCCGCCGAAGCGCCGACTTCTCGCCTGGTCTCGCTCAGCAGTTGGTGGTGGGTTTTGATCATCGCGCTAACCGCCTTCTGGTTCAACACCGGCTTTTTCGGCGTGCGCCCCTTCGTTGTCAGTGGCTACAGCATGAAACCCACTCTGATCGCCGGCGATGTGGTCCTTATCCAGCCGATCGCCCCCGAGGCCATCCGCATTGGGGATATCATCCAGTTCCGCCTGCCCGGTGGCTTGGTGGTGCACCGCGTGGTCGAGATCCAGCGCGAAAACAACCAACTCACCTTCATCACCCAGGGTGATAACAACAACGTCTACGATGATCCCGTCACCCCGGAGCAAGTGCAGGGGCGGGTGGTGCTAGTCATTCCCAAGATGGGTTGGCCGACCTTATGGCTTAAACAGGTGGTGCAATGGCTCTTTTGACTCGTTTGCGCCGTTTGCCTCGCCCACGCCTGACCTTCCAACCACCGTTGTGGAGCCTGGTGTTAGGCGTGCTCAGTCTCTGGCTGTTGACTCTCTTCATGCCGGTCGGTCAAACCTTATGGGCCGAGGGGCTGACCGTCTCCGGCGAGATCAACACCGGTCAATGGATCTTCACTGAGACCCCTACCCTGACCGCTACTCCAACTGCTTCGCTCACCCCGCAGGCCCAGGCAGGCACTACCATTAGTGGCACCAAGAGCGCCAAAACGCGCTGGTCAAACGGCCTGCCGGGGGATACCTTCATCGTCTTTGGGCAAATTTGCGTAACCAACGGGGGTGAGCGCACCACCGAAGGGCTGCGGATTGTAGACCAGGTAGAGAGCAAGCCCAAGCAGCAGGAGTGGCAGTCCCTGGTCAACACGCGTTTGGAGTTGACGCCCGCCGAGCAACTGGCGCCGGGTGAAACGCGCTGCTTTGACTACGAACTGGCTGTCCCCTGGTTAGAAGATACCGCCTACCGCAACACCGCCACGGTCACCATCCTCAACCATTCCGGTTGGCTGCCGGGAGGTAACCACTGCCCCGGCCCGGAACCCTGTCCCTTCGGCTTTACCACCCGCACCGAGTTCGAACCCCCTGCAATGGGCAAGGCCATTCCCGGACCCACCCAGCCCAATCCGGGTAATGATGAGGGCACGGCCATCCCCCTGCCACGCGGCTGGCAGCCCAGCCCCACGCCCACCGCCAGCCTAACTGCTAGCCCGAGCCCCACCTTGGCTTCCACGCCCACCCTCGCACCAACCGAGATCCCTGCTCTCCCCACCGAGACGGCTACCCCGCCCCTGCCACCCACCGCCACCCCGCTCCCACCGCCAACGGATCCCCCTGAGCCCACAGTCACGCCTGAGCCTCCGACTCCAACGCCAAAACCACCAACCCCCACCCTCACGC
>NZ_JBWGPQ010000030.1:13453-33831 GCF_056331585.1 Thermanaerothrix sp. | reverse complement strand
TATAACACGAGTGCCTACCCCATCAACCACCCTCAAGAAAAATCTGCTGCTAAACGGCTTGACATTTGTTATATTGCATGATAATCTTGCCTCAACGTGGCCCGTGGTAACGCGCCGCAGGCCCCAGTAATCTCAAAGTACCAAATGGAGTTTAAGGCATGTCTGAACGTTATGTAGGAACTGTTAAGTGGTTCAACCCCACCAAGGGGTACGGCTTCATCGGCCGTGAGAATGGCGAGGACGTCTTCGTCCACTACACCGCGATCCAGATGGCCGGCTATCGCCAACTCAAAGAGGGCCAGAAAGTGGAATTTTCCATTGAAGAGGGGCCGAAGGGCCTGCAGGCAGCACGGGTCGTCCCGTTATCCCAATAAACCACCGCTGGCCAATAGCACGCAGGGCTGCAAATGCAGCCCTGTGTTTTTTATTAATCCCCCCGTATACCTATTACAAACCCTGCCAATTTCATCAATTCACTCCATGTTGTCTCCCATCCCTGCCGGCTGAACATCCATGTCGTCGAACGATACCAATGTCCCTGCACCGCACGCACTCGGATCTCAATACCACTTCCTCGATACACCAACCAGAAGATTAATCGCGCCCGAAAGGTATGATAAGGATCGGTAATTACCAGAGCCGATTTCACGCCCAATTGCTCTAGGGTCTCACGCGTAAATCGCGCTTCTTCATACGTGCTACTGGCACGTCCTCGAGTGATGTGAATCGCCTCCCCGGGAATGCCTTTTGAAGCTAACTCATCCGCATTCCAATTCTCTGCGCGTGATCCCTCGGCTTTGGTCAACAACACCACATTCGCCCCGATTTGACGATAAATCCTTACCACTTCTTCCAGACGATCCTTTCCCCCGCCACTCAGTAACACCAATGCCTCTGCAGGTCGCAAAGGGTCTGAGGTGATTAAAACCGCCCCTATTCCCCACAGCAAGGCATAGGCGAGGGTCAATGCAAGGGCTATACCTAAGAGTATTCCTAAGCATGTCCCAGCATAAGATGGACGTTTGATCATGGTGTACCCAAACCGCTCATGAGACCATTCAGGCTCTTTCTAGCGCCTCTTTCATGCGCATCAAACCCCGCTCCAACACCGGGCGAGGGCAACCAAAATTCAAACGTACAAAACCGCGCCCTTCTTGCCCAAAATCCCTGCCGTTGTTCAGAGCCACACGCGCTTTGTTCAAGAAGAATTCATAGGGATTGGGTTGTAAATCCAGGTCCCGACAATCCAGCCACGCCAAGTAAGTTGCCTCAGGACGATTCATTTTTACCCCGGGTAATTCATTATGCACAAACTCATACAAGAAATCGCGGCTAGCCTCTAGCACGCTTAGTAGCGCCTGAAGCCATTCTGCTCCGCGGGTATAGGCGGCTTCGGCAGCCACCAACCCCATGATATTTATACCCCCTCCCAGGTCATGGACAAGTTGCTTAAGCGTCTTTCTTAACGCCGGGTCGGGCACAATGGCGAAGGCAAATTTCAACCCGGCCACGTTAAACGTCTTGCTTGGCGACATCAGGGTAACCGTCTTCTGAGCAACGTCCGGATCAAGCATAGCAATTGGAATGTGCGTATGACCATTGTAGACCAGGTCGCAATGGATTTCATCCGAACAAATGAGCACATCACGCTCCAAGCAGGCCTCCGCCATGGCCCAGAGTTCTTCCCGGGTGAACACGCGCCCCACCGGATTGTGCGGATTGCAGAGCAAGAACATGCGCGTCTCAGGGGTCAACGCTGCCCGAAAACGCTCACCGTCCACATAATAGCGACCTTCAGTATCCCGCGACAACGGCAAGCGTTGATCCTTCATCCCGGCTTGGCGCGCCACATTCAGGAAAGGCGGATAAACCGGCGTTTGAATCAACAATCCGGCTCCAGGGGTCCTTAATGCCATAGCAACCAGGTTAAACCCACTAACCACACTGGGGACAAATACAATCTCCTCTTCGTTCACCCACCAGTTATAGCGCGATTCCAGCCAAGCCACTATCGCTTGCTTTAGGCTTGGCGGATCAATAGCATAACCAAAAACCCCATGCTCAACGCGTTGTTGCAGAGCCTCAATCACCGGTGGCGGGGAGAGAAAATCCATGTCTGCCACCCACATTGGGAGAACATCTTCAGCATACACACGCCATTTAAGACTCTCGGTAGCCCGACGTTCGGGACAGATTTCAAAGTTAAATTTATTCTCCATAGCGCTTACGACCTCACCAGGGTAGAGATACCCGCATTATACTCGCTCAAATCCCATTCTCCGGGTAGTGGTATACTAAAATCCAATCTGTTGTCCCTTTTGAGACCCATGGCTCCTCCCATATCAACATCTCGCCCCCAGTCTCATAACCACACTGCTGCAGTTGTTAAACCACCCCAATTGCAGGTACTCACTTCGCCTGAATGGGAAGATTACGCGCTCTTGGATAGTGGCAACGGACAAAAATTAGAGCGCTATGGGGGATACATTCTAATCCGTCCCGAAGCTGAGGCGATCTGGAAACCCGCTCTACCCGCCGAAGCCTGGTCACAGGCCCACGCGCGCTTTCAACCCTCTGGCGATGAAGGAGGTGGTATCTGGGAGGTAAGGCGCCCACTCCCCGAACGCTGGACAGTGCGCTATAAGCGTCTCCAATGTTGGGTGCAACGAAGCACATCCCGTCACGTTGGTGTTTTTCCGGAACAAGCCAACCAGTGGGATTGGATCCAGGAAGTCATTCGCTCCGCCAAGCGTCCAGTTAATGTACTCAACCTCTTCGGGTACACCGGATTAGCTACGCTTGCCGCCGCCCAAGCTGGTGCGAACGTCACTCACGTGGATGCTTCCCGTAAGGCGATCACCTGGGCACACGAAAACCAGATTTTGAGCGGCCTTCAAGATGCCCCAATTCGCTGGATTGTTGACGATGCATTGAAATTCACCCAACGCGAAGCCCGCCGCGGCCGTCGCTATGATGGCCTAATCCTTGACCCCCCTAAGTTTGGGCGGGGGCCCAAGGGGGAAGTCTGGGAATTCTACAAACTGCTCCCCGAATTACTCCAAGCCTGCCGCGCCGTACTCAGTGCAGAACCGGTTTTCGTCATACTCACGGCTTACGCCGTCAAAGCCTCTGCTATCACGCTTTATTATGCCCTTTCTGAAGTCATGAGCGCCTGGAAAGGTCAAGTAGAAGTAGGGGAGGTGGCTCTCATTGAAACCAGTGGCAATCGCTTATTACCAACGGCAATCTTTGCCCGTTGGTCCGCCTGAACTTATGCCAAAGGAGGTTCGATAGTTTCATGAATGACCAAAGTATCGCACTCATTGGTCCGGGAGTCATGGCTGAAGCCATCATCAACGGTCTGATCCGTCAGAAGGTGGTTGCTCCTAATCAGATCATCGCCGCCGGGCCGCGTCCGGAGCGAGGTCGGGAGTTAACTGAGCGTTACGGCATTCGTTTTACCACCGATAATGCCGAAGCCGCGCGTAGCACAGATATCGTCATCCTTTCCGTCAAACCTCAACGTCTCGAAGCCGTGCTGATCGGCCTACGCGATCAAATCCAGCCCGAGGCACTGGTGCTTTCCATTGTTGCCGGCGCGCCTATCCAAAAGATTGCCCGGACACTCAATCATCCAATCATTGTCCGCGCTATGCCCAACACCCCGGCTCAGATCGGCCAGGGGATCACCGTGTGGACGGCTTCCCCCAGCGTCAGCGGCGCTCAATTGGAGATGGCCAAGCAAATCCTAGGTGCTCTCGGCCAAGAGGTGTTTGTGGAAGAGGAAAATTACCTCGACATGGCGACCGCCCTTTCGGGTACCGGACCTGCATATGTCTTTCTTTTCATGGAAGCCCTGATTGACGCCGGGGTCCACTTGGGATTTCCGCGCCGCATTGCCGAGCAACTGGTCGTACAAACCCTCCGCGGTTCGGTGGAATACTACGCTCTTCGGCGTGCCCACCCGGCTTCCTTGCGCAACGAAGTAACATCGCCTGGCGGCACATCTGCAGCTGCGCTATACTATTTGGAGAAAGCAGGGTTTCGCACGGCCATCAGCCGCGCTGTTTGGGCAGCCTACGAGCGTTCACAGCAACTGGGGCGCGGCAAGAATAGTCAGCCTCCTGAAAACGGCGAACCCAAGGAACAAACTTAACAAGGGGAGAATGCTATGTTTGAAAAATTGCGCAATTCCTGGGAACTGGTCAAAGCCAGTGCGCGCGTTTTGGATGCCGACAAGGAACTGCTAATTTTTCCCCTCATCGCGGGCATCCTGACCCTAATAATCAGTTTAACCTTCTTTATCCCCCTGGTAATCTCCGGTTTCGTGGATAGCGCCCTCTTCGGTAATGCTCAGGTTACTGGTCTTTTGGTCCTATTTGCGTTCTATCTTGTACAGTACACTGCCATTTTCTTCATGAATACCGCCCTGGTTGGCGCTGCCCTCATCCGGCTGCGCGGCGGCGATCCCACATTTAAGGATGGTTTGCAAATTGCGTTTGCACGGTTCGGCGCTGTTGTGGGCTATGCCATCATCGCTGCTACAGTTGGCGTCTTGCTTAAACTGGCAAGCCAACGTAACCGCGGTTTGGGGCGCTGGATTGCCTCATTGCTTGGTCTGGCCTGGAACCTCGCCACCTTTCTCGTGGTACCCGTATTAGCCGCCGAAAACGTTGGCCCTATTGAGGCCATTAAGCGCAGCACCGCCTTGCTCAAGAGAACATGGGGCGAGCAAATAGTGGGCAACGTGGGGTTAGGTATCGTCTTTAGCCTGGCTGGTGTTCTAATCACTTTGGCCGTCATTCCCTTGGCACTAATCGGCTTCCAATTTCCTCAACCAGGTTGGTTCCTGGTGCCGTTGATTATCGCGTATCTGCTGCTTCTGGTATTGCTCAGCCTGCTTCAATCTACTCTGAGCGGTATCTATACCGCGGCGCTTTATCAATACGCCACCACTCACGAACCCGGCCCGTTCTTTGATCCCGAGATTGTGCAGAACGCCTTCCTACCCGCCCAACGCCACGTTTCACTCTGAAATCTCGTCGCGCCAAATCAGAAACACCTACTTGAAAACCAATGAGTGTTTCTGATATATACTCAAATAGAGAGTAACTTGTCTACCCTTTGCTAAACCAGCCGGTGAGGAGGGCATCATGATTAGCACAGTACGCCAAATCTTGCAAAATAAATCCCCTGAGGTGTGGTCAGTCTCCCCTGAAACCACCGTTTTAGACGCGCTTAGACTTATGGCCGAAAAAGATATTGGGGCAGTACTCGTCATGGACGGCGAAAAATTGGTGGGGATTTTTTCCGAACGTGACTACGCTCGGAAAGTGCCCTTGTTGGGTCATTCGGCCGAAACTACGCAAGTCAGAGAGCTGATGACCCCAGAGGTGTACTGCGTCGGCCCCCACCAGACGGTTCAGGAATGCATGGCTTTAATGACCGCAAAACGCATCCGCCATCTTCCCGTGGTTGAGAACAATAAGGTGATCGGTATTGTCACCATTGGAGATGTGGTTAAGGCGGTCATTTCCGATCAAGCCTTATTGCTTGAAGAGATGGAGCATTATATCAGCGGTACCGGTTACGGTCGGTAACATTCCTGCTCTTGTGATGATCATCGGTAGGGATGGAATCGGAAGAGTATCCCATGCCAGCGATTGCCCTGCCTGCAGGTGAATCGCCCAGGGAAGAGAACCGCCGGATAAATAAGGGGCTAAAGGATTGGCCATCATTAGAGTTACCTGGCCAGAGCCAGTGGCGTGGATCCCCTTAGGACTAAGGACAGCTGCAGTAGCCTCATCTACCCCCACGCCTAACCACGTGGGGTAATGCATCAATAGCTGCATTAAGATTTTCTGACGCCTACGCTGACGAAAATGGGGAACAATCACGATACGAGGAAGTAACCCCCACCCTGATTGCCACCGTCTGTTCGAATTTAACGGATGATCTGAGACAAAAACCAGGTCACCCAACACCGCCGCGCCTGCTGAAATTCCCGCGATCACCATTCCAGCAACAAGAGCCTGTTGAAGGATACAACGCAACTGGCTTTCCCTCACCACCCTGAGCAAGCGAATCACATTGCCACCCAGAATTAAGAGACCGTCGATCTGGCTAAAAATGCGCCAAAGCGTTCGGTCCTCGGCCTGGGCCCGTTCCCAAATAGGCAGGATCAACGGTGGACGATGCAACCCCAATTCCAACAACCCCCTGGTGTAGGCCTGCACGACTTGAGGGTTATCGCATGCAGTGGGAAGAATAGCCACCCGAGCACCTACGTCACTCACTTGACTAAGGAAAACAGCCAGGCACTCATCCACAGGGGAAATCTGCCCACCCATAACTATTGCAACGACTGATTGCATTTGCACTAACCTCCTTAATCTCATTATAATGAGAGCGATTTTCGCATCACAAGACAAACCTGAAGCGTGCGCATGCCTTTTCAAACCAACGAGTTTGGTTTTAGTGATAAGGATATTGCAACTTACCGAGCACGAACGTTTCGCTCGCTCCCTGCGCTGCGCCTCCGTTCGCGCGAGGATGCTATCAATTTCGTCATTCAACGGGGTTTTGTCCTTTTTTGGCCAGCCCAAGGCCTTATCATGCCCAGCCTTTGGGTGGCTACTGCAGGAGATCGCCCGGTCGCCGACGCCCATGATGATCCAGGACACATCTGCTGGGATTGGAAGGATAGCCTTTTGGGTAAACGGGTATGGTATTATGCCCGCGTCATCCGTGGCAAAAACACGTTAATCGCTCTGGAAGCCCTCCCCTATTTCTATGCCCTTTCCCCCAATTACGGAGATCCCGAACATGATTATCTGGATCAATATCGCGAGGGTTTATTGACGCTCGAGGCTAAACAAGTTTATGAGGCACTCCTGCGTGAGGGTCCCTTGGATACCCTAGCTTTACGCCGCGCGGCTCATCTCAGCAGCCCTGAAAGCACCTCACGCTTTGAGCGTGCATTGATGACCTTGCAGATGCAGTTTCGTGTACTCCCTATCGGCACCGCTGAGGTTGGTGCGTGGCGTTATGCGTTTGTTTACGACGTCACCCACCGCCACTTTCCCGATTTGATCGCTCAAGCTGGAAGAATCCAGGAAGATGAAGCCAGGGCTTATCTGCTCCGTCGGTATCTGCTCAGTGTTGGTGCCATCCCCATCTTTCATCCCATGCGCCTGTTTGGGTGGAATGATATAGACCTGCAACGCGCCATCCGTCGGCTTGAACGAGATGGTTATCCCCTAAGGCGCGGGCTGAGAAACACGCAATCGGCAGAGGAATGGTTGGCTTGCCCCGAACTCTTTAACTCATGACTCGTCCCAACCTGATAATCCATGTAGATTGGAGTAGCCAGCCCAGCAAACGGTGGCTGGCTTGGGGGAGACGTGTTTCCTCTAGGGGCTATGAAATCTATTCTCCGCTTCCGGTACAAACAGGCGAGAAGCTTTTGACGTTAGTGCAAACTCATCTTCCCCCTGATGGCTGTGCACTGGTCGGATTTGATTTTCCCATTGGCTTGCCCTTGGAATATGCCCAGAAAATAGGATACAGTCACTTTCTTTCTTTTCTTAACCAACTCGAAAACAGCGCATGGCCCGATTGGTTCCGGGTGGCTGACCAGGCCGCAGAGATCAACCTCGGACGGCCGTTTTACCCCTCCCGCCCTGGCAACAAACGTTTAGCACACCTTGTTGAAAGGTTGGAGTTATCCTCCCCCCGGTCGCTTTGGCGCGAATGCGATTGCGCTACCCCCTATCGGCGCGCCGCTGCACCTTTATTTTGGACGATGGGAGCACAACAAGTCGGAAAGACCGCCCTCTCAGGGTGGCGTGAATTGTTAATCCCTGCCCGGCACCTTACACAGCCCCAAGTCAGACTCTGGCCTTTTGAGGGTTGGCTGGATGAATTACTCCAACCCTCTACCCTTGTCATGGCAGAAACCTACCCTGCAGAGTATTATGCGGCGCTTGGGTTAGATCTCCATCTCTCTTTACCAGGTCAGAAAAAAGGGAAAAGGTCTTACTATACCCGCTGTGCCAACGCCCCCAGCCTCTTGGCGGCAGTTCGGCAATTGAAAATCCATCTTGCACCCGACCTTGAACACGAGATAAACCATGGTTTTGGCTCCGCCCTTACCGCCGAGGATGCCTTTGATGCTTTAGTCGGGTTGTTGGGGATAATCATGGTGTTGGAGAATCGCTTACCCGCCAATCCTCCTTTAGACGCCCCTTACTTAATCGAGGGCTGGATTTTAGGCCTGCGCCGAGAGAAGACCGGCTATAATGAAGTTGGATAAACCTCGGCGCTCAAATCATTATCCCCCAGGGAGGCATGTTTTGATGGAATTTCACATCTCGCGGCGTGCTCGTGAACGCTATCAATTTGATGAAACGCTGTTCTCTTTCAATGGCAATGTCATCCTGGCCGACTTTCAGGCTGCCCGCCGCTTTGCCCAAAGGATGAATCTTCGCCGTGATCTGGCCCGCCATCCCGAAAAAGTGGTTCGGGCGGGTGAGATTAATGCCATGGGACTCATTGACGAGATTTTGCACTTGGTGGCTGCTCTTTACCGCCGCCAGAAAAACCCGCAGGTGCTTGACCAAGCGCTGGCTTGGCTAGAAGCCCGCATTGGCAAAGCTAATCTTGACCGTACCCTATTGGAATTTGTGCGCGAATTTCCACCCTTGCCGGTTTATCGTAATCACATAAGCCCCGAGGATTACCTCAAAGGACAAACCGCCGAATTTTCGCACCGCGCAGCAACCCTGGAAGAGATGCTCCTTTTATGGGTAAATAACCGCAATCCTGCACTCGATCCTTATCTGGAACTCTTCGATGAAGAATATCTACGTCGTGAAACGGCTTACGCAGCGCTTATTCGCGAACTCTATCAGTTCTTTGAAAACCAACCGACCTTTGGCCCGGATGACCAACACCTAATAGACATGATGCGCGCACCGGCCATCGCGCATCCTAATTCCCTCTTTGAACAATTGGACTATATCCGGCAGCGTTGGGGGTATTTGTTGGGCGAATACCTGACCCGTTTACTCAAAAGCCTGGATCTACTCAAAGAGGAACAGAAATCCCCCTTCCTGGGGCCGGGCCCGGTGGAAATTCCCACTTATTCGCACCTTGAGGGTGAACCGGAAGCCTTCAGCCCTGATCGTGAATGGATGCCAAGGTTGGTTCTCATTGCCAAAAATACCTATGTCTGGCTGGATCAACTCAGCAAAAAATATGGGCGACCCATTCAGCGCTTAGATCAGATCCCAGATGAAGAAATGGACACGCTGGCACGTTGGGGGATCAGCGGCTTATGGCTGATCGGGATTTGGGAACGCAGCCGTGCCTCAGCCCGCATTAAGCAGTTGTGCGGCAACCCCGAAGCCATCGCTTCGGCATACTCCCTTGCCGAATACCGTGTGGCCGATGACTTGGGAGGCGAAACCGCCTATCAGAACCTCCGAGATCGCGCCTGGCAACGCGGTATTCGCCTGGCCAGTGACATGGTGCCCAATCACATGGGAATTGACTCACGCTGGGTCATCGAACACCCCGATTGGTTCATCGGCCTGGATTATAGCCCCTTCCCCTCCTACACTTTCAACGGTCCGGATCTTTCGAGCGACCCGTGGGTTGGAATCTTTTTAGAAGACCATTACTACGACCGCACGGATGCCGCCGTGGTCTTCAAGCGTGTGGATCACACCACCGGCGATACCCGCTACATCTACCACGGCAACGACGGCACCAGCATGCCCTGGAACGACACAGCGCAATTGAATTACCTCAAACCCGAGGTGCGCGAAGCCGTGATGCAAACCATCTTGGAAGTGGCGCGTAAATTCCCGATCATACGCTTTGACGCTGCAATGACCTTGACCAAACGGCACTACCAGCGCCTGTGGTTCCCGGAGCCGGGCAGTGGCGGCGCCATTCCCTCCCGTGCCGAACACGGACTGACCAAGCAGGAATTTGATCGCCTGATGCCCAATGAATTCTGGCGTGAGGTTGTTGACCGCGTCGCCCAGGAAGCTCCCGACACCCTGCTCCTCGCTGAAGCCTTCTGGCTGATGGAAGGCTACTTTGTGCGCACACTGGGCATGCACCGAGTCTACAACAGCGCCTTTATGAACATGCTCCGCAATGAAGAGAACGCCAACTATCGCACCTTAATCAAAAACACTTTGGAATTTGAACCCGAAATTCTTAAGCGCTATGTGAACTTCATGAACAATCCCGATGAGCGCACTGCCGTAGAACAGTTTGGCAAAGGAGATAAATATTTTGGTGTTTGCACGCTGATGTGCACTTTACCAGGCCTGCCCATGTTTGGCCATGGCCAAATTGAGGGATTCGCCGAAAAATACGGTATGGAATTCCGTCGCGCTTACTGGGATGAAACGCCAGATCTGGACCTCATTGCCCGTCACGAACGACAAATCTTCCCCTTGCTCCACCGCCGTGCCCTGTTTGCCGGCGTGGAAAACTTTTTGCTCTATGATTTCTACACCCCAGAAGGTTATGTTAATGAAGATGTCTTTGCCTTTTCTAACCGCCTCGGCGACGAGAGCGCACTAGTCATCTATCATAATCGTTTTGCCAAAACCCGCGGCTGGATT
The DNA here is from genome assembly GCF_056331585.1 of Thermanaerothrix sp. Lineage (NCBI taxonomy): Bacteria > Bacillati > Chloroflexota > Anaerolineae > Anaerolineales > Anaerolineaceae > Thermanaerothrix > Thermanaerothrix sp. The sequence goes on along the minus strand of NZ_JBWGPQ010000030.1, from coordinate 23,188 downwards.
AAGACCTCGGTAGGTTTCTTGGAGAAAAAAGGGGCAAAGCGGCATCTGGTACAACGCTCACTAGGTGAGGGTTTGGGTTTAAGCCGTGACCCGAATACGTTTGTGATTTATCGCGACCTTGTGGACGGCCTGGAATACCTCCAACCCACGTCCGAAATTCATGATAAAGGCTTGTATTTCGAACTCAATGCTTATCAAACCCACGTTTTTCTCGACTTTCGCGAAGTGACCGATGACACCAACGGCACCTACCGCCGCCTTTGGGAACGACTTCAAGGACGGGGCACGCCGAGCCTGTGGCGTGAACTCCAGCAAATTCGCTGGGAACCCATCTGGCAACCACTGCGTGAAATTTACCACCCGGGGTATCTCCGCTATCTGCTCCAACAGCGCATAACCCAACCGCAGCAATGCCCACCAGTGCATTTGCTTGATGAAGCCCAACACAAGTTAGAAGCCCTACTAAGGGGAATAGAAACCCTAACTGGGTACCGCAGCGACTGGGCGCACATTCTATCGAATTTGCGGGCACGGCTAAGTTTGATCATGCATTGGCCCGTCTTGGGGATTAAACTCAGTCTCCCCACAACGCGTCGGCTCAATCAAGCCTTGCAAAATCTTCAGGATCAGATTCTCGGAACACCCGAACGCTGGCTGGCCCTGGTTTGTGCCGCGTTCAGTCTGGAAATCGGACGAGTCAAAGACTCAATGCATGTTAAGGAGCAAACGCTGGAGTGGCTTGAAGCCTGGCAGGTTCCCCACCTGCTCTCCGAAACGGCTAAAGACCTTGGCCTCACGCCCGAACAGGCTCAGACCTTCATCACGGGCTTTCGCATTTTGATTGCGCACCAGGATTGGTATGATGAAGAGGCCCTTTCCCGCTCCCTCAGCGAGGTCATGGCAAACTGGCTTGCCGATTCAGAAATTCAATCCTTGATCGGATTGCATTCGCATGAGGGAGTGCTGTGGTTCCACAAAGAAGGCTTTGAAACCTTGGTGGCGCTTATGCAAGCCGTTGGGCTCTTAGCTCTCGCCAGTTTGCCCACCTGGAAATGTTCCCCCTTTTACGAACGCGTGCTAGTCTTATATCATCTGGGACAGACTCTTCACAATGCCGCTACCAAAGCAGGTTATCAACTCGAGGTAATGATGAAATATCTCCAAAGTGTATAGACTTTTGCCCTTCGGTGGAGCGTATCTTTTGCAATTCGGACTTAAACTCTCTATAATGAAGATGTGCGAGAGACTGTGTCCCAAATGGAGGTCAGGATGAGTCCGCTGGTAGAAGAAAAATGCGTATCATGTCATGGAGGGGTTCCACCGCTGAATAACGACGAAATTGCTCAGTTGCTCCCGGAAGTGCCGGGATGGGAGGTGATTGAAGTAGAAAACCAAAAGCGCCTGCAACGAACCTTCAAGTTCAAGGATTTTGCGAATGCCCTGGATTTCACAAACCGCATCGGACAAATTGCCGAGGCCGAGGGACATCATCCCTTGATGATTACTGAGTGGGGTAAGGTTACCGTAGCTTGGTGGACGCATGCCATCGGCGGCTTGCATCGCAACGACTTCATCATGGCGGCCAAAACCAACCAAATCTTTGCCCAAATGACAGCCAACGGTTAGTCAGTTGCTTTCGGTAGTCGTATAAGCCGCTTCGAAAACACCATATGGCGGTAGATGCACCCAGAGATACCCATCTTCAACTCGCCAGGCGAAATTTTCTCCCAACAAGGGGTGAAGAGCGATCTCGCTTACTTGCCCCAACGAGTGAAGACTCACGCCTACAGTACGTTCAGAAGCCCCCGCATTCAGCACCATCAACACCGATCCATGAGGGTGCTGCCGTACAAATGCACAGCAGCGGCTCGAATCCTCAACACTGACCAGGCGAAATTCACCCCGCCGAAGCGCAATATGGGTTTTGCGCAGCTGGATTAACCGCTTAACCCACGCTCTCAGATCCTGATCCCAAAATGCCTCATCCCAGGGGAAGGCACGCCGGCAGTCTGGATCTTTGTCGCCTAGCAAGCCAATCTCATCACCATAATAGATCGCTGGCACCCCTGGCAGAGCAAACTGAAGGGCAAAAGCCAATTTGACAGCTTCACGGTGTCCCCCCAACACGGTCATCACCCGCGGGGTATCATGAGAGCCCAAAGGCACATACATGGCCAAGCGGTTCTCAGGGGCATAAGCATTCAGAATGCGCTCGACGTCTTGGGCAAATTGGCTGGCTGTATGCTCACGGTTGAGAAAGCGCAAAATCGCTTCACGTAGGGGGTAATTCATTAGGCCGTCAAAGTGCCCTTCGCTAACCCAACGCGGGTTGACCTCCCAAATCTCCCCCACCAAATAAGCCTCAGGGTTGATCCCTTTCACGGTCTTACGAAATTCGGCCCAGAATGCGTCATCGTCAATCTCATTTGGGACATCCAAACGCCAGCCATCAATGCCTTTCTCTGTCCAAAAGCGCGCCACACTCATGAGGTAATTCCGCACCCGCGGGTTGCTCGTATTAAATTTAGGTAGGCTCTTAATGCCCCACCAGGCTTCGTATCGCGCGGGTCCGTGCGAATAGGCATTGAGGGGGAATTTATGAATGTGAAACCAGTCGCGGTAAGCCGAATGCTGCTGATTCTCCAGAACATCCACAAAGGCGAAAAAACCCCGCCCACAATGATTAAAAACGCCATCCAGGATAATCCGTATCCCCTGGCGGTGGGCATAATCCAAAAGCTGCTCAAAATCCTGCATGCTTCCCAAGCGCTCATCAATGCGAAAATAATCTGTGGTGTTATAGCGATGAGTGGAAGGAGAGAGAAAAATCGGATTAAGATAAATGGCCGTGATTCCCAAATCGAGAAGATAATCCAGGCGTTGCAGAATGCCCTTTAGATCTCCGCCTTGAAAGTGATAAAGATCAGGGGGCGAGCCCCAGGGTCGCACGTTCGGCGGATCGTTATCTGGATCTCCGTTGGCGAAGCGATCGGGAAAAATTTGATAAAAAATAGCATCCGTAACCCACGCTGGTACATTCATAAAGATCACCCCATAGTCCGACGAACTTGCTCGAGCAATACCTCAGGACGCCTTTGAAACTGGGTTTTCGGTAAATCACCGCGGCTAAGGGCTAACAGGGTTTCGTTGAGCACCCGGTTGATGGGTGTGTACACTCCCAAGCGCTGACCGAAACGCACGACAGCGCCGTTGAGATAATCCACTTCGGTTTTACCCTGCCCGCCATGCAAGTCAATGTGCAGGGAGGGCATTTTTTGTCCCCGTCCGCGGCTGAGGAAAGGGCTTAGTATAGGGCGACTGATGGCTGGTGGCAAAGCGCTCATAAACGTTACTAATAAACGCAGCGGGGCTCCCGGCAAATTTACCACGGTCAACCCCAATCGGCGCATGACGGCCATGGCTTCGCGAATTTGGCCTACCTCTAATGCATACAACTCGGGATGGGCAAAGACTTCCGCTGGGCTCATGTCGAGAATCGCCGCTGAAGCATTGGCCAGTAAATTGGTTAAGAGTTTGGACCATTTCATCGTTGCAGCGTCCGGATATTCACGCGCACGCAACCCCGCAGCATTCAAGATCGCCAGCAAAGGGGGCAGCAATTTATGCCCTTGTGCCACTCCCATCCCCCGCAAACGTTCCACGACCGCCACCCCCACCTCAGGGCGGCTGACTGCGCTGGTTAGCGTCGCCGGTATAACATTGGCTTCACCCACAACCCGTGCCAGGTACACCTCACTCTCAACGCCGTTTTGCAAACACACCAAAGGCGGTAGCGCCGCACGGTAAGGAAACAAAGCCTTAACGAAATCTTCAATATCATACGCCTTAACTGTGACCAAGCCCATGTCGTAAGGCCCTAACCTTAGGGCTTCGTCCAAAGAAGTTGCCAGTAGCGGCTCGGGGAGGGCATAGGTGGTTCCTTCTAAAACAAGGCGCAGACCGCGCGCCCGCAAGATTTTCGCCGTCGCCGGGCGCACCAGGAACACGACACGCTGGCCGACCTGCATCAGGCTTCCGCCTATATACGTTCCGAGCGCACCCGCCCCAATGCACAGAAACGACCAGCGTGGGATCGAAGGGGATGCTAAGGTGACTGATCGCAAATCAGGTCTCTCCGCTCTCCCAATCTCGCGCACCTCGCAAAAAGTCGCTACCCGACATGGGGCGTTTTCCAGCGGGCTGGACCTCATCGAGAACCAGGATTCCTGATACCGTACCAACAGCCGGAAAGCCATTTAGCATACCGCGCTGGCCAGGGTGAAGCGATTCTGTAACCTCGACATGCGCTCGCAACACTTTCAGGGGTAATCCCCGAAACTCTATAAACGCTCCCGGCCAAGGGGTAAATGCTCGCACCTTGCGCACCAATGCCTCCGCAGGTAAATGCCAATCCAGACGTCCGTCCTCTTTCTTGAGCAGGGGTGCGTAGGTAGCCAAACTCTCATCCTGAGGTTGGGGGGTAATATGCCCGGCAAGATACTCGGGTAGGGTTTCGATCAACAACTGCGCACCCAGTTCCGCCAAACGCTGGCTTAATGTAGCGGCGTTGTCATCTTCGCGAATCGGCTCACGCCGTTGGCTCAAGATGGGTCCGGTATCCACCCCAGCATCCATTTTCATAATGGTCACCCCGGTCTCTTTATCGCCATGGAGCAGGGCCGCCTGAATCGGCGCCGCACCGCGCCAACGGGGCAATAGCGAGGCATGCACGTTAAGACAACCAAAAGTCGGTAGGTCAAGCACATTTTGGCGTAAGATCTGTCCAAATGCCGCTACAACGATGAGATCCGGCTGCCAGGCTTGCAGTTGGGCCATGGCCTCGGGCTGGCGCAGTTTCTCCGGCTGAATGACCGGCAGCCCCAGCGATTGGGCTAACACCTTAACTGGGGGTGGGGTTAATTTTTGCCCCCGACCCGCTGGGCGATCCGGCTGGGTCACCACGCCCACTACGTTATAGTGCGCTGCCAGTTCCCGCAAAGTCGGCAACGCAAATTCAGGTGAGCCCATGAAAACGATGCGCAGGGCTGACATACTGGCATACCATAACAGGGTAACGGGCCTGGTTTAGCTCTTTTCTTCGCTTTCGATGACCGCTCGCATCAGTTGTAAAAATTCATCCCATTCTTCCTGAAAGAAATGGACGGTGAAATTTCCTAATTCTAAATGATAGGTCATCTCGCCATCGGGTTCTTCTGCCCGCCAGGCCATGTAATTTTCGGTCTCAGCTATCGTCTCAGTTTTCGGTTCATTCCGTCCGTTCATGATGCACGCTCCTATCAACAAGGTTTGTTTTATTATCCCATATTCAGGCTCAACTCACCAGGGAAATGGTATGGCTTAATGTCTGACTTAAGACAAACGTAACTTGCTCCTCGAGAACAATTTGCCATAAAATTGGAACAGGGTATGTGATTGGATTCTCGCCACGGGAGGCTGCCATGGAGAAAACAAAATATAACGTCATCGGGAAACCCGTCCCTCGCATTGATGCTGTTAGCAAAGTGACCGGGCAGGCCAAATATCCTGGCGATCTTTCAATGCCAGGTATGCTTCATATGAAGATACGCTTTGCCGAGAGACCCCATGCCCGCATTCTCAACATTGACACCTCAAAAGCGGAAGCCTACCCAGGCGTTGTCGCAGTTTTTACCGCTAAGGATGTACCGGTTAACGAGTACGGGCTTCAACAACCTGATCAGCCAGTGCTCTGCGGTCCGGGTTCGGATAAACCTGGTGCTGATGTCGTTCGCTTTGTAGGTGATCAGGTCGCCCTGGTGGTTGCTGAAACCGAAGAAGCTGCCGCCGCTGCCTGCAACCTGATTGAGATCACGTACGAAGATTTACCAGTGGTCACCGATCCTCGTGAAGCCATGAAGCCCGGTGCCCCGCTTATCCACCCCGAGCGTGGTGATACCAACGTCTGTGTTCATTACAAGATTCGCAAAGGAGACATCAACGAGGGATTTGCCCAAGCCGATGTCATTGTCGAAAGCGAGTATCAATTACCTTTCCAGGAACACGCCTACCTGCAACCCGAGGCGGGCCTGGCCTATGTAGACGAAGAAGGGAGAATTACAGTCCAGGTGGCCGGGCAATGGACGCATACCGATCAAAAACAGATTGCCCACGCATTGAATTTGCCGTTGGAAAAGGTACGGGTGATTTACCCTGCCATTGGGGGTGCCTTTGGTGGGCGCGAGGATATGTCGGTGCAAATTGTCCTGGCCTTGGCGGCCTGGAAACTCAACCGTCCGGTGAAGATCATTTGGTCACGGCGCGAATCCATCATCGGACATGGCAAGCGCCATCCCATGTACGTTCGTGCGCGATGGGGCGCCACCCGTGAGGGTAAACTTGTAGCTGCCGAAACCGAGGTCATTGCCGATGCTGGTGCCTATCTTTACACCACCAATAAGGTACTGGGCAATGCCACAGTTGTCCACACGGGGCCGTACTATATTCCCCATGTAAAAGCCGATGTGTATGGAGTTTATACGAATAATTTGCCCACTTGTGCCTTCCGTGGATTTGGCGCACCCCAGGGCAATTTTATTGCCGAAATGCAGATGAACAAATTGGCTGAAGTACTGGGCATGGATCCCGTGGAATTTCGTCTCAAAAACGCCCTGCGTGAAGGTCAAACTTTGGCCGTAGGCACCACCCCACCGGGGCCAATCAGCGTTCTGGAGGTGATCCAAGCCGCAGCCGATCGATTTGGCTGGGAGCAACGCAAACGCGAATTAGCTCAACAAGACCCCAAGGCAACATTGAAACGCGGGATCGGGTTTGCCTGTGGCTTCAAGAACGTGGGGTTCAGTTTCGGCTATCAGGAAAACTGCTGGGCTCGCATTGAATTACACGGTGCCGAAAAAATTGAACGGGTGGTGCTCCACCATGCCGGTGCCGAGGTTGGACAGGGCACACATACCGTCATGGTGCAGATGGCGGCTGAAGCGATTGGTGTGCCGGTGGAAAAGGTCACTTTAATCACCCACGACACGCTCAACATGGGAAATGCAGGTAGTGTCTCCGCCTCACGCATGACCTTCATGGCCGGAAACGCCATCCGTGGTGCGGCGGAGATCGCCCTGCGCAAGTGGCACGACGAAGAACGCCCCGCCATCGGGGAATACACCTACCTTGCTCCTAAAACGACCCCCTTTACCCTGGAAACCGGTTATTCCATGCCAAACTTTGCCTACGCTTATGTGGCCCAAGCAGTAGAACTGGAAATAGATACCGAAACCGGCCAGGTACGCATTCTCCGCGTGGTTTCCGCTGATGACGTAGGACAGGCGATCAACCCTCAGTTGGTTGAAGGCCAAATTGAGGGCGCTGTGGTGCAAGCTCAGGGTTACGCCTTGCTGGAAAACTTTATTATGAAAGATGGCTATGTCCTGACCGATCAGTTAAGCACCTACCTCATTCCAACTGTCTTGGATGTGCCCGAAAAAGTTGAGCCCGTTATCGTGGAGGTACCCGATCCCCGGGGCCCATGGGGAGCGCGTGGATTAGGTGAATTGCCTTATCTACCTCTTACCCCCGCAATTTTGGCTGCAATTCACAACGCTACTGGGATCTGGGTAAACGCCTTCCCGGTTACTCCAGAACGCCTGTGGAAGGCATTACACGCCACTCAACCCGCCTGAGGGAAGAGAGAGACCATGGCCGAGACTTGGCGTATTCTCATCCGGGAAGGCGAAGGAACAGAACCCCGTGAATTTACATCAGGGGTAAGGCAGTTAGGCCTTACCCCGTCAGAGTTAACTCTATGGCTACCAGACCAGAAAACCCGCTCCTTTGCCATTTCCAATGCCACCATAGACCTTGAAAACCACAGGATAGAATTACGCGCTCGGTCTCTGCCCCTCATCCTTGAATATATTTACCGCCGCCGCAGCATTCGCAAATACACAAATGAACCGGTCAATGCGGAGACAATAGACCTCTTGCTCAAGGCTGCCATGGCTGCCCCGTCGGCTAACGACGTGCGCCCGTGGGCATTCATCGTGGTGCGTGAGCCGGAACGGCGCCGAGCGTTGGCTAAAATCAAGCAGTGGGCGTTTATGTGCGCCGATGCACCGGTGGTCTTTGCCATACTGGGTAATCCCAACCTTTCGGATCACTGGATTGAGGATTGCAGCGCTGCTGCCGAGAATCTGCTCCTGGCAGCGGCTGGGCTGGGACTGGGTGGCGTCTGGGTTGCTATCTACCCTCGCGCGGAATATGAGAAAAAAGTACGCACCCTGCTGAACATTCCCCCGAACTGGCGCGTGCTGTGCTTATTGGCAGTAGGACACCCTGATGAACACAAACCACCTCGCACTCGCTATGAAGCTAACAAGGTTTATTATGAAACTTTTGGTGCCTAAGTTATACTCTGACCAATACCTGTAATTGAATTGAAAGAACGAAATCCGATGGCCCACCATCACTCGCTTTTATTGCGTTAATTCCATCCGCAATGAACTTGTAACATACCATGAAGATTAGACTCAGGTATTGGTAGGAAGGAGCAAATTATTGAATTTAACCCCGGTTCATGTTATTCTGAAAGCGGCCATCACGTTTAGGCACATGTTTTGCGGGGCATAAAAATGGTTTGGGAAAACTCAAATCGCAGCCTCACCAGCACACCGTCTTGGGGGATGACCTAAGTTTCATCGCTTAACTATCAAATATCCCAACCAAAACAAAGAAGTTTCCAGCAGGCTTGTGCCTTTAGAGGCAACTGAAAGCTTGCTTTTTCGCGTTGAGCAGGCCCGATATTTCCTCTCTAGCCAACAGACTCACCCGTCTCATACGAGAGGTGGTCGCTAGGGAACATCGCGGGGTTTTCTTTTGGTGGAACAATTGTGGTCTTTCAAGATAGATTGGCATTGACATTCAAGGGCTCAACAAATCTGCGCATCTTTCTATTAGGACCGCCCCGGGTAGAGAGTTCAAGCGGTTTATTGACAATTCCTCGCCGTCAAGCACGAGCCTTGTTATATCGTTTGGCAACAACCATGCAACCCATTCCAAGGGAGCGGTTGTGTTATTTATTCTGGCCTGATGAATCAGAAGCCTCTGCTCGTCGTCACCTCAGCCACTTAATCACTCATCTTCATCTCGCTTTACCTGATCCAACGCCTTTCATCTTTGTGGGCGATCAGATAGGGCTTGATCCTCAACGGGTGTGGTCAGATGTCGCAACTTTCGAGCGCCTCTGCGCCAACCTAAGCCGGCAAGGTTTTGGGCCTCTACTCCGAGAAAAAGGCATCCCAACCTCACAGGCATTGATCACTGCTCTCGAACTAGGGGTGAGGCTTTACCAGGGGGCTTTTTTAGAGGGATTTTCGCTCCCCTCACTGGCAGAATTTGAAGAATGGATGATTCAGCAACGATATTCGTTGGAACGTCTTTATCTTCTGGCGCTTGGTGAACTTATTGAACGCACCTCTGCACAAGGGAAATTCGAATCGGCCATTTTATACGCCCAACGCTATCTGGACACCGATCCCCTTGCCGAAGATGTTCACCGCCGTTTGATCGAACTCTTTGCGGTTACCGGCAATCGGAATACCGCGGTGCGCCAATTTGAAACCTGCACCCGCATGTTAGAACTTGGCGTCAGCCCACTCCCCGAAACACATGCGGCATATCAGGATGCCCTTGAAGGGCGCAAATCCCTCAAATGGGTAGGAAAAAGACCTGGAAACCGGGGCCGGGGTT
>NZ_JBWGPQ010000030.1:0-13353 GCF_056331585.1 Thermanaerothrix sp. | reverse complement strand
GTTCGTCCAGAGGTGCGAACACTGCCATACTTCCCTATTATTCAAGCCCTTCGCAGCCTCTGTAGTCTGACGGAAAAAGATGTCCCATCGCCTTTTCTCCAATGGTTACCTCGAACTCTGGATCAAATCTGGCTAGTAGAAGTGACTCGTATTCTTCCAGAATTACGCAGGTTTTATCCCGATCTTCCTCCTCCCCTACCTGCCGCATCAGAAGAGGCGCGAAGTCGGCTGTTCGAAGCATTAACCCATTTTGTCATAGGGTTATCCACCTCGCCTGTGTTTTTACGTTCCTATGCTTGCCTAATTATTTGTTTGGAAGATCTTCATTGGGCAGATAGTGCCACACTCGATTGGTTAATTCATTTGGGGTGTCAAATCCATGGACACCACGTATTGGTTTTGGGCACTTATCGCAGCGAAGAAGCGGAGACGGTTCTCCCACTTCGTCAGGGCTTACACGCTGCCCAGGCACTCTATGAACTGCAATTAACCGGCCTGGATACCTTTTCCATTCTTCAAATTCTTTCTCACTTAACTGGCGGTGTAACGGTTGGCTGGGAGGAATTTGCAGAACATCTCCGGTTTGTTTCCGGGGGAAACCCATTTTTTCTCATCGAAGTTCTAAAAGCCATGATGGAGAGAGGGTGGCTGCCGGAGAAATGGGGCACGGAAAAAGGGATCCCTCTGCCCGATACCGTTCGAGAAGCGGTTGAGGCTCGCATTCAACGATTGAGTTCGTTGGGCCGTCAGATCATAGAAGCTGGAGCCATTGCTGGTCTCAGGTTCACCTTTGATTTGGTGCGTGGTATTGCTGGACGTCGGGAAATGGAAGTGGTGAACGGACTGGATGAACTGGTGGCTCGAGAGTTAATTATCGAGCAGGGTCCGGAGTACCGGTTTCACCACGAACTGGTTAGACGAGTCGTTTACGAAGCCCTTAGTCCGTTACGCCGCCAACTCCTCCATCGCCGTGCGGGTTGGATGCTTACACGGCTGACTCCCGAAGAACCAGGTTTGGTAGCCAACCATTTTGATCTGGGTGGGGAAACCAAACAAGCCTTATCCTGGTATGAGCGGACTATCCAACAAGCCGAAGCACTTTTTGCCCGGAAAGAAGCAGAGCAATTCCAAAGCCGCATGCTGTCACTGTTGGACATACTCGACCCTCAAAAAAAATCAACCTGATAACATCCTGCAACGCGGTCTCGTCTTGCTCAAACATGCCTTTTATTGTTACCTTCAAGGGAGGCTTGCCGATCGGGATGCCGACCTGAAATCGGTACTGCTTCTGGCCGAAAAACTTCCGGAAAAGACGTTATCTCTTCTCGCTTTGCTTCATCAGGTTCGCTATTTCAATCTGGGAGGTGAGTACGAAAAAGCCATCTTTCTGGCGAAAAAGGGAACCCGAACCCTCCCAATGGATGATTCATCTTCCTCCTTAACCTCAACCCTGGCACTTCTCTTCGTCGAGATAGCCTTCGCCCATTACCTTCTAGGCCAACCCCAGGAGGGTTTTTCTGCCCTTCAAATGGCTCAAAGTTTTATCGGTCCCAATCCCGATCCTAAGGTGCGGGGACCCATTGAACATCATCTCGGATATATGTTGCTGCATCGAGGGGAATATGCCCAAGCCCTGGTTCATCAACAGGAGGCTTTGCATTGTCATCAAATGAATAAACACTATAACGGCATGGCATGGGCAGAACTGGATCTGGGTTTCTTACACTTGAAACTTGGCCATTTTCTGGAGGCTAAAACCCATTTGGAACAGAGCCTTCAATTGGCCCATTGCATCAGCGCTCAACCAGCCGCGGTTTATGCCCGTACCTACTCGGGTTATTGGAAGTTGTATCAAGGAGATTACCTTTCGGCAATCGAATGTTTTCAAGAAACTGTTCTGTTGCATCAGGCTTTGCTCCAGGAACATGGTGCAATCGCAGCGGAAATAGGCTGGGGATTCGCACTTTATCAGCTCGGCGAAATTCCTGAAGCCCGCGCTAGATTCCAGAATGCGGTTGACCGTTCACGTGGGGTAGTTCATCGGCGTCGTTGGGCCGAGGCGTTGATCGGTTTGGGTTTGGTGGAACTCTCCGATTTACACCTTGAACTAGCCCGAGCTACATTAAGCGAAGCCGTACAATTGGCACGATTAAGTCAATGTAACGAGAATTTGGCGGCGGGATTGACGGCACTGGCTCGGGTTGAACGAGTAGCAGAAAATTTTCCAAATTCGCTTACTTACTCAGACGAGGCATTAGGTATTGCTCAGCAATTTTCCCTCCCAATATGCGAAATGTGGGCAGAGTTGGAAATGGGTTTATCTCTTTTAGCCCGGGAAGAGCAGGAGTCGGCTTTAGAACATACGTCTCGCGCTGTTCATCTTCTTCCTCACGCCTACGAAGGGTGGTTACCAACTGAGGAAGTTTATATAACTCATGCCAAAGTGTTAAAAGCCTTAGGCCGACTTGACGAAGCCCCCAAATACCTCGAGCAAGCCAAACATCTGATTGAGAAAAAATCTCAATTGATCTCAGACCCTTTTCAACGCCAGAGATATCTTGTGCAAAGATTCTCACTAATTCAATAAGAAAGCACTTTTTCTACTATTTGTAGCCATTTTGTGGATAGAGATAGGTTATCCTGCTTATTAGAAGGACGAAAAGCAGATACTGGCGTGTTCCTTTTCCCTGTAACCATGATGGGATTTAGAAATATTGGTCGGGAGGGAAAGTCTGATGAAGAGGAAAAAGCCAGCCATGGGACCGGAAGGGAACATAGGTCCATCTTCGTAAAGCAAGGTTCCTTCGAAAACTACTTGAAAAGGAGGTGAATAGCGATGATCTTGTATGTTGTGAAGTGGAATATCCACCCTGAAAAAGAAGATGCCTACTTAAATTGGCTAAGCAGCGCTATCCCGCGCACATTGGGGGTTCCAGGTGTTGTGGAATTCCGGGGATACCGCGGATGGCTGGGTACACCTCAAATTGTGGCTACCTATGAGTTTGCCAGTCTACAGGATTGGTCAACATGGTTTACTCATAAAGAAAATCAAAAAGTGTTGAGCGAACTCTATGGAGTAACCCACAACGCGTTTGGGGAACTTTGGGGGCCCTCCCCGGCCGTGCCTGAACCAATTCGTCCTGGCAAGTGATTTCTGGAAAACGGGATAGGCCCGATCAACTAAGGAAAATCATGTTAGTGTGTACTAGAAAGGATATGACCATGGCTCACGTCAAGAAAAGCATTTACATTAATGCCCCTGTGGAGAGAGTATATGCGATGGCGAGAGATCCAAACCGTTGGGCAACGTTTTACGCTGGCCTCAGCGAACCAGAAGAGATCAATGGACACGGAGAAGTAGGAACCGTGGTGAAACACTATTACCTGATGGCAGGAATGCGGTTCCCGGTCACCAGTCGGGTATTAGTGGATTCCATTGGTCCGAATGGTGGGCAGTGGAAGGGGAAAATTGAGGGACCGTTAGACGGCGAACAAACATGGGACTACGTCCCCAAGAATGATGGCACAGAAGTGAGCATCAACATCAGTTATACCCTTCCCGGTGCCGTGTTAGGTCGCATTGCCAATCGTCTTCTGGTTGAACGGATGCAGGAACGCGCCATTGAACAAACCCTAGAAAATCTCAAAATCCTGTGCGAAGAGGGAACGATTTAAAGCCATAGGCATACCAGGTATTCAACCGGGCTGCCTGATCATTTGGTCAGATAGCCCGGTTTGATTGGGTGAGAATGCCTTATTCCAAGTTCGATGTTGATTCTCTTTCCAGGTCTGACTTCTTGAAAAAATAAACAGGTTGCTCCATAATGGGGCAACCTGTTCGATTCTCAGGCTGGGGGCGATGGATTCGAACCACCACACGCAGATCCAGAGTCTGCTGTCCTGCCATTAGACGAGCCCCCAGCGTCTGACGTTCACTATTTTATCACGACTCGGGGGGTGTGTCCAGAGGTCTTTGAGACGACACCTCCTCCTGCACCAGCGTCTCGAGTAAACGCACTGCCTGAGCCATACGCTGTAACACCTTCTCACGTCCTATCACTTCCATGCTCTCAAACAGCGGGGGGCTAACCTTTTGCCCTGTGATCGCCACACGCATTAATCCAAACACCTGTCCTGCAGTTAGGCCACTGGCGGCCACAAATTCGCGCATATAGGGTTCTGCCACCTCGGCCCGGATATCGGGCAAGGCTTCCAAAGCCTTCAAAATTCGCCGGGCTAGGTCTAAGGACTCCACAGCAGTTAGCCCTTTGACTACTAAATCTTCAGCCGGCGGGATAACGTCCTCTTTGAAGAAAAAACCTGCCATATCTGGTGCTTCATCCAACCCACCAATACGTTCCTGAATGAGCGGAATAATGCGCAACAGGCGTTCATCATCCACCTGATACCCCCGTTCAAGGAAGAAAGGCTTAACCCGCCGTGCCAGTTCTTCGGGGGGCAACGCACGAATATGCAACCCGTTGAAGTGGTCAAATTTTGAGAAGTTAATGGCTGCTGGGGCAGGGTTAAGTCGTTCCAACGTAAATTTCTCAATCAAATCCTGCATCGTAAAGAACTCAGTATGGTCGTCATAGGACCACCCCATTAGAGCAATCCAATTGACCACCGCTTCAGGTAGATACCCTAGCCCCTTCAAGTCCTTGATAAATATCGAATAGCCATCTTTCATCAAATCGGCTGCTTCGCGCTTGCTCATTTTGCCTTTGCCACTGGGTTTGAGGAAAACCGAAAGGTGTACCCAAATCGGCTCCTCCCAGCCAAAGGCACGGTAGATCAGCCCGTGTAAAGGGAAGGTAGGTAACCATTCAGAACCGCGGATCACATGGGTGATCTTCATCAAATGGTCATCTACCACAACGGCCAAATGATAAACCGCATAACCATCCGATTTAACTAGGATGTAGTCATCAATGGTGCGGTTTTCCACTGTGATATCGCCGCGCAGAAAATCATGTACCGTCGTTGTGCCCTCTTTGGGGGTTTTGAAGCGAATCACATGGGGTTCGCCAGCGGCCACACGGCGCGCTGCCTCTGCCGGATCCAATCGGCGGCATGTACCATCATAATGCGGAGGTTCCTTGCGTCTCTGTTGCTCCTGGCGCATCGCTTCTAAACGTTGCGGGGAGCAAAAACAATAATAGGCATGTCCTTGTTCAACCAACTGTTGAGCATACTGCAGATAGATATGCTTGCGCTCGGATTGGCGATAAGGGCCATAAGGGCCACCGATATCCGGGCCTTCATCCCATTCAATCCCCAGCCAGCGCAGCCCCTCCATAATCTCTTCTTCTGCACCAGGCACCAGACGCTTGCGGTCGGTATCTTCAATCCGTAACAGGAATTGACCACCAGTCTTACGCGCCAGTAAATAGGCATAAAGTGCAGTACGCGCCCCACCTAAGTGTAAATGCCCGGTGGGCGAAGGGGCAAATCGGGTACGAGCCGGTTTGGAATAATCGTTCATACGCCTCCATTAAAAATCGAGTGTGGTGCGATGGACCGCCACGCTTTCCACCAATCCAATCGCCAGCACCAGAGAAAGCAGCGAGCTCCCCCCGTAACTGACAAACGGAAGGGTTAAACCAGTGACTGGGATGACATTTAGATTGACACCAATATTGACGGCAGTTTGGAAGAATAATAACGTGGCCACCCCATAGGCGATCAGCGCTCCAAGGCGGTCGCTGGCGTGGCGAGCCACATATAAACAACGCCAAATGATAAACACCAATAGTGCAATGACAACTACCGTGCCAACAAAGCCGAACTCTTCGGCCATCGCAGAGAAAATAAAATCGGTATGTCGGACCTTGAGAAAACGCAATTGCACTTGGGTGCCATTGCCGTAACCCATTCCCAACAACCCCCCGGAGCCAATGGCAATGAGAGCTTGCTCCACATTATAGACGTTACCATGGCGGGCGTTGGGATCAGGAAAGAGGAAACTTAAGATCCGTTCTTTTTGGTAATCAGCCAGGAATGGAAAAGCCGCCACACTTCCAACGAGGCCCAAAAGGATGAAAATGACCAGATAATGCAAGGGTAATCCACTGATCCATAACAAGGAAAACCAAATCACCATAATGACGATCGAGGTGCTCAGGTTGGGCTGGAGCAGTATCCAGATCACAACACCAGCCGTCAAAAGGAAACTTCGCAGAATCCAGAGCAGGTTTTTCGGCGCGTCAGCGGTGCGGGCAAAATAATCAGCCAGAACTAGAATCATGATGATTTTGACCAGTTCAGAGGGTTGGATCAGAATCACCCCCGTGTCAAACCACCGTGCCGAACCGAAAAGCGCCCGTCCTAGAATATAAATGCCAATCAATGAGAGCAACGCCACAGCATAAAGAATGCGCGTCAAAGACCCCCAAATGCGGTAATCTATCAAAGCCGTGCCCAGTAACACCACCAAACCGACTGAGACATAGATGGTTTGGCGTGTAACCGATTCGGCCAATTGAGCATTCCCAGCAATGGCCGAACGAATCATGATGATGCCAAAAATGCACAGGATCAGCACTGCGCCGAAGAGCCAGAAATCAAAGCGGCGCCAGGTTTCGCGTCGTAGAATCATTGACTTAACCTACTTCATCCACTCCGTGGGCGGCGCGCCGGCCGTAACGGAATATCCGCTACCAGACGCTGCTCCCGCCCATCTTGGGTTAAGTTTATCACCACCGCTCCGGGATCAATTTCCACATGTCTAGAGATTACCGCTAATAACTCATTCTTCAGGCTCTCTAGCACTGCGGGTGAAAGATCCGTACGATCATGGATCAGGACGAGCTTAAGGCGCTCTTTGGCTTGGTCAGCGCTTTTAGATTTCTTCCCTAACAACTGCTCCAACCAATTACTCATCCTGTAGATCCTCCGGAGCGGAATAACCGTGTCAGGCGTTTGAGGAAACCATCCCCATCATCCAAATTTAAGAAAGGTACCGACTCACCCATTAACCGCCGGGCGATATTTTGAAAAGCCAACCCGGCCCGCGATTTTCCATCCAGGGCAACGGGCTGTCCTTTATTTGTGCTGATAATCACGTTCTCATCCTCAGGCACGATACCGATCAACTCCACCGCCAGCAATTCCAAGACATCATCCGCATTAAGCATATCCCCGCGGCGAGTCAGGGTAGGGTTAACGCGGTTGAGAATGAGCCGCACTGGCCCCTTTTCTTCCGCCTCCACAATCCCGATAATACGATCGGCATCACGAACGGCAGAAACCTCCGGATTTGTAACTACCAGCACCATATCCGCCGGCGCAAGTGCATTGCGAAAACCTCGCTCGATTCCTGCTGGCGAGTCGATGAGGATCCAATCCACCTCCTGGCGCAACTCATCGCACAAGCGACTCATATCGCTGGGAGAAACGGCGTTTTTGTCGCGCGTTTGGGCAGCTGGAATTAGGTAGAGTTCGGGCAAGCGCTTATCCCGAATCATCGCCTGGCGCAAGCGGCATCGTCCTTCTACCACATCCACCAAATCATAGACAATGCGATTCTCTAAACCTAATACCACATCCAGATTGCGCAATCCGATATCGGCATCAATGCACACGACTTTCTGACCCAAAGCAGCCAGGGCGACCGCCACATTCGCTGTGGTGGTCGTCTTACCAACCCCGCCTTTGCCAGATGTCACCGTTACCACTTTTGCAACCATTCCGCTTCCCTCTCCGCGCGATTATTTGTGTTTCCATGGTTCCAGGATAATCTGGCCATTCTCTAAACGTGCCATCATGGGCTCGCTTTTACGCCGCTTTCCGGTTTGGACAACGGCCACCTGATCGGCAATGCGTAATTGAACCGGCGCCATTTCCAAAGCACAGATCACAGCCTGGGTATTACCCTCGATGCCGGCATGAACGGTGCCCCGCAAGCGTCCCCACACCACTACGCTTCCCCCGGCGTAAATCTCAGCGCCGGGGTTCACCTCCCCAATAACGACGACATGACCTCGCGTACTCAAACGGTAACCCGAGCGAAGCGTCCGCTGGACGAGAACCGCATTTTCGCCCTCTAATTCTGTCTCTCCACGGCGTGCCGCACGCTCAGGGCGCGGTAACGGCAAACGCGTTGCTAGGCCCAAGACCTGCGCCGTACGTTCGGTGACCGGCGAGTTGCTGATTACCGCCCACAGCGACACTTCTAAATCAATCAACTTATCGCGCAAGTAGCCTAACTCTGCCGCATGAAGGACATGATTGCCCACATCAATAGCCAGCCGTGCCCCTTTGAAGAACGCCGCCTGTTCCCGAATGTGAGCCAACAATGCAGATTGGAGGTCCGACCAGTCGCCTTCGCCAAACGTCACCAACAGACCTTCACGGATGCCCTTGATCTGAACCCGACGGTCTGCCGCAGTTGAGGGTAAGGATACCTTCGTATCACTTGGGGCCATACCGCTTACCATTATAGCAGAGGTAACCTGTTCCTCCAATTGCCATTTTAAGGTTGGCTACTTCCTACCGTTTCGGTATCCACCTCTTTCAGGTTGAAATAGGCCTCCATGACCTTGCGCACCACTGGCGCTGCCAGACGGGCACCTTCATCTCCATTATAGACAAAGGCTACGACCGCAATTTCAGGATTATCAAATGGTGCATACCCCACATACCAGGCATGTGCTGGCCAATTACCCGGTTGGCATAGATTCTTCTGTTGAGCCACGTTATCACAATACTCCGCCGTGCCCGTCTTTCCTGCCGAAGGAATCGGAAAACCCTCGAAAGTGGTTGAAGCCGTTCCGCTAACAACCGCCTCGCGCAACCCTTCCTGCACTTTTTTAACTACCCAGGGCGCAATAGTCTTCATTTCCCCGGTTTGCAGGAAATTCTCGTCATAAACATGAATCACCGGATCTTGGGTAATATCCCACAGCATTTTCGATGCAAAAGGTTGTACCACATTACCTTCACTGTCCAGAACTTCACGCACAATCGTAGGCTTCATTAACTTGCCATCATTGGCGATAGTCGCCATGGAAACCAAGACTTGCAATGGCGTGGAAAGCACATAACCCTGGCCAATGGTCGCAATATAAGTATCACCCGTCGACCAGTTTTCGCCCACGTTGATGCGCTTCCAGTCCGGATCCGGGATCAAACCATCTTGCTCACCGGGAAGTTCAATACCCAGTACCCGTCCATACCCGATTGCTTTAGCGTACTCCCCCAAGCGCCAAATATTCAATCCTTTGGGAACCTCGTTTTTATATCCACCTCCTACCTTGTAAAAGTAAACGTCACAAGATTGAGCCAAAGCATGGATGAAATCCAAATCACCGTGTCCCCCTCCGGTCGTTTTATAAATATAGCACACATAGTCACGCGTGCGCGGATTAGGATCATTCTCAAAAAAACGTTCTTCGATGGTGATCTTCCCCGGATCATTGATTTTTTGCTCCGGGGTGACCACACCTTCATTCAAAATTCCCAGCGCTGCGGCCAATTTGAAAACCGAACCCGGTGGGTGTTCAGCGGAAATGGCATGATTGAGCAAAGGACGATAAGGATCACGTTGGAGTTGTTCATAATAGTACGCCGGAATGAAGCGCGCCATGCGGTTATTTTCATAACTGGGGTATGAAACCATCGCCAAAATCTCGCCCGTTTTCGGGTTCATGGCGATCACTACCCCGCTAGTGTAGCGTTGTTCACCAAAGTAGCGGTTCCAGCGATCCATCCAATTGACCAACGCCGCCTCTGCCGCCGCCTGCAAGCGTGTGTCAATGGTTAGTTTGACCGAATATCCCGGCACGGGTTGTACTGGAGGTTCCAAATCGCGTAAAATCCGACCCGCTGCATCTACCTCAACCACGCGCTTGCCATTTTGACCGATCAAAAGATCATTCAGTGAGTACTCCACCCCGGCAAATCCTACTTTATCACGATTGGGCAGAAAACCTCGCGCCCGATAATCCGCTTCTTCACTGGCTGGTATCGGACCAAGAAAGCCCACAATGGTTGAAGTTAACGAACCGGTAGGATATTCACGCACCGATTCAACCTCAATACCAACGCCAGGCAAGTCCGCCGCACGTTCGCGTATGATCATCGCGGTTTGTTGATCTATGTTGCACTTGATGCGAATCGGACTGTAAGGGGCATTTGTATCACCAATATAAACGATCTGTGCAATCCCTAAGTCAGTGGCACACGGGGTGAAGTTTCGTACCGTTTCTTCATTTATCTCGCCATTGTTTACCGGTACACCGATAAGCTGGGAAAGTTGGCGGTAAACCTCTTGGATCCCCCCTTCATCGATTGGAAGTTCGGCAGGCGTGATCACCACATTGTAAGAAGGCACGTTCTTGGCCAGTAGATAACCGTTTCGGTCGTAAATCAGACCGCGTTGGGTAGGCGTACTGATCTCCATCGTGCGGTTATCTTCGGCCCGCACCCGATAGTTCGTTCCCTGAAGAATCTGCAAGTTGAACAGTCGCAAGATGTAGAAACCAATCACCAACCCAACCAGCACATAAAAAACGGTCAACCGCCAATGCTCAAAAGGCTGGGGATGCTCAATAGGTTCATGCATGTCGCACCACCGTCTCTGGATACAACCAATTTACCAAATCGTTCATCAAAGCATACACCGGAAAAGCAAAAATAAGATTAAGAAATAGACTGGGCAGCGTAACATGGGTGAGTGCGTCTGCCCACGTAATAGGTGTGCCGTTAAACTGCAATGTGACGATTATCAAGGCATGGTAGAACAAGGTGCCCCAGAATGTGACAAAAAGCATCGCCAGGAGAGGAATTTGCCAGACCTGACGGCGAATAATCCTAGCCAGAGCCACAACAATCCCATACCCAACCAGAGGCACCAATAAAGGGAGTCCAGAAACCCACCCCACCAGCAGACCACCTACCAGTACCCAGGCCAGGGTGGATGGAACCCGCTCATGCAACGCCCAAGCAATGAGCGCCAGCAAGATAAGGTCACCGCTCCCATTTAATAAGGTGAGACGGCTAATGAGCGCACTTTGGATCATTAATATCCCCCCTAATAGCGGAAAAGCCAACCAATCGGCTAACATCCTTTACCTCACGGGATGGGGGTCGGAATCAAAGGCGCAATTTGAACCGGGCGGAAATTCGTAATTACCAGAACGGCTTGAAGTGCAGTGAAGTCAACCACAGGCTGTACAACCGCGGTCTGAAACAGTTGATTCGGTTGTTTGCGCACATCGCTGACTTGCCCAACCAAGATGTCAGGGGGATATGTTCCGCCCAAACCTGAGGTTAACACCAGATCTCCGACTTGAATCACCGTATCCTGAGGGATCATTTCCAGGCTGATCTCACCGGTCACCGAACCATGAGTTTGCCCTTCTACTTTGCTACTCTGAAGACGCACATTGACAACAGCACTTGGATCCGTGATTAACTGCACCCGTGCTGCGCCAGCAGTAACGGCATCAATACGTCCTACCAGCCCTAGATTCGTCACCACCGGCATCCCATGGCGAATCCCATCATCGGAGCCGCGATCAATAAGGATGTAATAAAGGAAAGGGCTTGGATCACGGCCAATGACATTGGCGGCGACATATTGATTCTGGGGATGAGAACGGGCAAAATCAAGCAAGGCATAAATGACCTGAGCCTCGCGGAGTTGCTGTTGTAATTCAATCACCTGAGCCTGCAGCTCAGCCACTTGTTGTTCCAGTTCAAAATTTCGTTGCTGCAGTGCGGCCATATCACGCGGAGCCGTCAAGAACTGATAAGCCGCGATATAGCGGCTTGAAATCCACTGCTGTACCCCTACCAACGGTGACATCACACTACGTAAGAGGGGTTGCAGGTAGCCGCTTAATGCCAGAAGAATCAACCCACCAGCAACAATCAACATAAAGGCGGTTTGCCAAAACCGCGATACCGGCGCTTTCATGGGTTTAGGATACCGTCAAATTGCCTTCCTGCCAACCCCGATGCTCCAAGCGAATTAGCCGCGACTATTGCGGTCAAGATCCACCAGGAAGTCTGCAAAACGATCCAGCTCTTCCAGGATGATCCCTGTACCACGGGCCACACAGGTCATTGGATCCTCAGCCACCCAAACGCGGAGGTTGAGTTCATCGGTCAGGCGCTCCGCCAACCCTTGCAATTGAGACCCACCGCCAGCTAAACATACGCCTGTCTCCATGAGGTCGGAAACAATCTCCGGCGGGACTTCGTCCAAGGCGTCCTTTATCGTATCCACGATAACCTGTACGGAGCCGGCAATGGCTTCGCGGATTTCTACCGAAGAGATTTCAACCGACTCGGGAAGACCATTGATCAGGTTGCGCCCACGTACCACCATTGTTTTTTCGGTGGGTAGTGGATACGCCGATCCGATATTGATTTTGACCTGTTCGGCCATGCGCTCACCAATAAGCAAATTGTACTTGTTGCGGATATACTGAATGATATCCTGATCCATCTCATCCCCTGCCACCCGCAAGGAACGAGATACAACCACCCCACCCATCGAGAGCACCGCCACCTCGGTTGTTCCACCCCCAATATCCACAATCATGCTACCCCGCACGTCGGCTACAGGCAAACCTGCCCCGAGCGCGGCTGCCTTAGGCTCCTCAATCAGATAAGCCTCTCGCGCGCCCGCCGCCATTGCAGCATCATACACCGCACGTTTTTCCACCTCGGTGGCGCCTGAGGGAATACCCACCACCACACGCGGGCGTGGCATCGGAACAATGGTTTGTTGGTGCGCCTTGCCGATGAAGTAGCCCAACATGGCTTGAGTGATCTCGAATTCGGAAATTACCCCATCGCGCAGGGGGCGTATAGCAATGACATTGGTGGGAGTACGTCCCACCATCTCTTTGGCTTGCAAACCAATCGCGAGCGGTTTCTTGGTACGTTTATCAACGGCTACCCACGAGGGCTCGTTGATGATAATCCCCTTACCACGTACGTTAACGAGCGTGTTGGCCGTCCCCAGATCAATTCCAATATCCAGGGAAAACAAGCCCAAAAGCCAATTCAGGGGGTTAATCGCCAACCTTCCTAACTCCTTAGACACCAAAAGTTTCAAATATCACGATTCGACGTTCCGTGCAAATTATACCCTATAAAGGAACGGCTAGCGAGTTACGGTGTGGCTCTCATAATCAATGAACTCGACCGTTATCAGATTATTGGGTATCCGCTTGTCAAGTACGTCAGGAACCAGTATAAGGTCATCTTATTTGGTCGCGATTCCTTGACCGCAGCGCAGGCGCCGATTAGAATTATGAGTGCAATTGCGGGCGTGGCCAAGGGGTAAGGCATCAGCCTTCCAAGCTGAGATTCGCGGGTTCGAATCCCGTCGCCCGCTCT
>NZ_JBWGPQ010000029.1:0-34734 GCF_056331585.1 Thermanaerothrix sp. | reverse complement strand
GTGGGTGGGAGGGTTGAGGTCGGGCGTGGGGTGGGCGTTTCAAGGCCCAGTGGCGGTGTTGATGTCCAGGTGGGGGGCAACTGGCGCAGGGTGGGGGTGCTGGTGGGGAGCTCCAGGCGCGGCGGCAGGGTCGGCGGCGGAAACGGGTTCAGCGGCGTGTAAGGGTTGAGGAAGATCAGGACGAAGATTAAAACCACCCCCAGGGTCGCCAGGAGGGTGAGCAGGGTAAGCAGATTCCAGAAATTATCGCGCATGGTGGCGGGACTCCCTCACAGCCAGGGTCACAGTCGTGCGCGGAATGTGCTCGGCAGGGTCAATGTCAGTA
Organism: Thermanaerothrix sp.; assembly: GCF_056331585.1. NCBI lineage: Bacteria > Bacillati > Chloroflexota > Anaerolineae > Anaerolineales > Anaerolineaceae > Thermanaerothrix > Thermanaerothrix sp. The sequence goes on along the minus strand of NZ_JBWGPQ010000029.1, from coordinate 34,409 downwards.
TATCCGAGATTGACGTCCTGTCAAGCAATGCAAGCCGCGCCCGCCAGGGGGATCTAAAAGTGGCTTGCGTTGAAAATCCCCCGCGAAGGCGCTTTGCATTCGGGTAACGCCTATGCTATACTCATTTTTGAAACCCCCCGAATCACCTAGATGGAGAGGAGCGACCATGCAGAATACCGTCCGCGACTGGATGAATGACCTCGTCGTCTTTGTGGATCCAGACGCCACCGTCACCGAGGCGCTTAAACTGATGCGCCGCCGCTACGTCAACAGCCTGATTGTGCGCAAAACCGAAACCAACCCCGAGTACGGCATTGTGACTTCGATTGATGTCTGTGACAAAATTGTCGCTCATGGGCGCAACCCCTCTGAACTCAAGGTGCGCGAGATCATGAGCAGCCCTCTGATCACCGTCCCCAAGGACGCCACAGTCGAAGAATGCGCCAAACTGATGTTGGAAAAGCGCATCCATCACCTTCCGGTGGCCGACGAACACGGGAACATCGTGGGCATGATCTCGGCGACCGACTTCCTGTTCATCGCCGAAACGATGGGGCATGGCGGCGGCGACCGGGCATTCTCTTGAACCAACCAGCGGCGCTTAATCCATTCGGGCCGGGGTGGGCGAATTGCCATAACCCCGGCCCGTCGTTTATAATTCGGACGTCATGAGACACAACCGTTGGCTTTATTTAATCCTGATGATGACATTATGGGGGGCGTTGTGGGCATCCCCACTCCCTGCCCATGCCCAGGCTGGCAGTGCCCAGGCGCTGATTGACCTGGTCAACCAGATTCGCACTGCCAACGGCCTGCCCGCGCTCATTGTGGATCCGATCCTGATGGCTACGGCGCAAGCCACCGCGGAAACGATGGCCAGCAGCGGCACCTGTGCCCATATCGGCAACGTCAGCGGACGGGTAGCGGCAGCTGGCTATGGCGGCGGGGCAACTGTCTTCGCCACCGAGAACATCTCGTGCGGCTACAACCGCACCGTGGAACAAGTTGTTTATCAGGATTGGGCGGATGCCACCCACATGCTGCCGATGACCCAGGCCAACTACGTCCATGTGGGGGCAGGAGTGGTCGAGAGCGGGGATGGGCGCGTTTACTACGTGCTCCACGCGGCCTATTTTGCCGGTGCGGCGGCGGGGTATACCCCGCGTGCGCCCGTGGCAGGCACAGCGGCGGCGACTACCCCCCAGATCATCATTCCGGTGCAGACGGCGACCCCTCAGAGCGATGGCTCCATTGTACACAAGGTGCAGCCGGGGCAATCTTTGTGGAGCATTGCCATCGCCTATGGGGTGAAGATCGCGGATTTGATCGCGCTTAACCGCCTGGCGCCCACGCCGGTGCTATGGGCGGGGCAGGATTTGATCGTGCGCCCGTCGTTCACGCCCACCCTCTCGCCCACGGTCACTCCAACCGTGCCGCCGCCCACGCGCACCCCGACCCCCACCCCCACGCCACGTACACCCACCCCTACCCGCACCATCACCCCTACCCCTACGGTTACGCCGCGCCCGTGGCTGCCGGCGCAGGTGCTGCGCGACCCCGAACAGCGCCGTTACCTCGGCTGGGGTTTATTGATCCTCAGCGTACTGGGTTTGACGGTCGTGGTGGTGGCCGGTTTTCGCGGGCGCAAGTAGCGCCTAGTCATTCACCCGGCGAAAGACAGCCAGGGCGCGCACCCGCGCTACCGCGTGATCTACCAGCGGGGCGGGGTAGTCGTGCCCAATGCGCACCCCAAAGCGGCGTTGCACCTCCATCGGCATTTGCCAGGGGGCGTGCAGGTACTCGGTCGGGAGCGCCGCCAGTTCGGGCACCCAGCGGCGGATGAAGTGCCCCTCGGGGTCGAATTGGCGGCTTTGCAGGACGGGATTGAAAATGCGAAAATACGGCGCGGCATCGGTGCCGGTGCCGGCGGCCCACTGCCAGCCACCGTTGTTGGCGGCGATGTCGCCATCCACCAGGTGCTGCATGAACCAGTGCTCCCCCTCCTGCCAGTTGATCAGCAGATCTTTGACCAGGAACGACGCCACGATCATACGCCCGCGGTTGTGCATCCAACCCTCATGCTGCAACTGACGCATGCAGGCATCTACGATGGGGTAACCGGTGCGCCCTTCCTGCCAGGCGCGTAAGTCTTCGGGGGCAGTGCGCCAGGGCAGGTCGCGGTAGGCGGGGCGGAAGGCCGTCTTTACCACCTGTGGAAAGTGATAGAGGATGCTGTGGTAGAACTCGCGCCAGATCAGTTCGTTGATGAAGGCCTCCACTCCGTGCCGCGCCGCGGGATGGGTGGCTTGGGTCAGGGCGTTACGCGCCGCTTGCACCACCTGACGCGCCGAGAGCAGGCCGAAGCGCAGATAGGGTGAGAGGCGCGAGGTGCCGTTCAGGTCAAGGCGATTGCGCGCCGTGGCATAGTCATACACGGTGGCGGTGAGAAATTCTTGCAGGCGGGCCTGGGCGGCGGCCTCACCGGCGGGGAACGCCGGGGGTGGGGGCATCTCCGGCAGGGGATCGCCCGGCAGACGGGGCAACGGCGGCCAGGGGGTGGGGAGGGAAAGTCCCGCGCCGGTTGGGGGCAAAGGGAGTGCCTTCCAGGCCCGGCTGAACGGGGTGAAGACGGTATAGGGGGTGCCATCGGGCTTGCGCACACTATCCGGGTGGTGCACCGTCAACCCCACGACGTGAACCAGGGGCAGGTCGCGGACCACACGGGCATCGCGACGACGGGCATAGGGGGTGTAGTCTTCTTCGGCGTAGATGCGGGTGGCACCGCTCTCGGCCAGCACCTGGCGCAGAACGGCTAACGGGTCGCCGCGGCGCACGAGCAAGTACGCCCCGCGCGCTTCCAGGGCTGCAGCCAGGTCGTGCAGGCTGGCGCTCAGAAAGCCCCAGCGTTGGGGCGCGGTGGAGCGGTTGTGCAGCAGGTGGGGGTCGAGGATGAACAGGGGCAGAGGCGCAAAGCCATCGCGCAGGGCGGCATTCAGCGCGGCATTATCGTGGAGACGGAGGTCGCGCCGGATCCACCAGATAGCGAGGGGCATTCAGACCTCCGTTGGCGGGGGCGGCTTTAGGTGGACAAGGGGCTGCCGTAGAGTTTACGGTGCACCACGCTCAGCGCGCGCACTTGCTCAGCGGCATGGTAAGAAGAGCGCACCAGCGGGCCGCTTTCCACCCACTTGAAGCCAATGGCCAGGCCAAAGGCTTTGAGTTCGGCGAATTCCTCCGGGGTGTAGTAGCGGGCAATCGGCAGGTGGTGGCGGCTGGGTTGCAGGTATTGACCAATGGTGAGAATATCCACACCCCACGAACGCAGGTCTTCCATCACCGCTTTCACTTCATCCATGGTCTCGCCCAGCCCGACCATGATCCCCGATTTGGTCAGCACGTCGGGATCCATGGCCTTGGCATTGGAGAGGGTCGCTCGCGCCCATTCGTAGCGATCCTGGGGCTGGACCCGTTTGAACAGGCGTGGCACGGTCTCGACGTTGTGGTTGAGAATCTCGGGGCGGGCTTCCATGACGATGCGCAGCGCCTCGGCACTGCCCTTGAAATCGGGGATGAGCACCTCGATGGAACAGCCGGGGTGAATCTCGCGGATGCGGCGGATGACCATGGCGAAGATGGGGGCGCCGCCGTCGCGGCGGTCATCGCGGTTGACGCTGGTGATGACAGCATGCTGCAGGTTCATCGCCTTGACCGCCTGAGCGACGCGCTCCGGCTCCAGAAAATCCAGGGCGCTTGGGCGGCCATGTTTGATATCGCAAAAGCCGCAGGTGCGGGTGCAGACATCGCCCATCATCAGGAAGGTGGCAGTGCCGGCACCCCAGCACTCACCCATATTGGGGCAGGCGGCTTCTTCACACACCGTGTGCAGCGCCTTCTGGCGCATCAGTTTCTGCAACCATTCGTACGTCTCGCCGCTGGGGGCGCGCACGCGGATCCAGTCCGGGCGGCGGCGCGGCGTGGTATCCAGGGTTTGGGGATCAACGCGTTGGCGGGTGGCTTCGTTTGGCATAGACGTCACTCCTTGCCCCCGATTATACATGATTCGCGCCGGGAGGGTGGGCGTTGTCACATCTGTTTTCGGAGCAATGCGCTCTGAAAATGAGGGGTAAGGGCGCGGCATGTCCGAAGGTTGGATCTTGCCCGTAATTCCATCCTCTCTAAAAGCACAGCCCTTCTCAGATTCGGGACGAACGTCCTGCCAACTGCCTGACACCCTGACTTTGACTTGCTCCCTCGCCCTGGCTATACTTAATACTGCCTGAGCGGTTCAGGCGCACCCCAAATTTCCCCTGTCTCACAAAAGGAGGGCGTTGGTTTATGACCGCTGAAAGCACCTTTAAGTTGACCTATGCCACTATGTTCAATCCCCCTGAAGAACTGCACACCCGCTTTGAAGACGCTCTGGCGCGCGTCAAGGCGAAATTGGGGCAAGAACACGGCATGATCATTGACGGTAAGGAGGTCTTTGCTGCCAAGAAGTTTGAAGACCGCAACCCCGCCCATACCGATATGGTGTTGGGCATCTTTCAACAGGGCACCGCAGAAGATGCCCAGGCTGCCCTGGCTGCTGCCCGCCGCGCCTTTCCGGCCTGGAGCCGCATGCCATGGCAGGATCGTGTTGCTCTGATCCGCAAAGCCGCCGACCTGATTGACCAGCGCATCTACGAGATTGCCGCGGTGGTCTCGTTGGAAGTGGGTAAGAACCGCATGGAAGCGCTGGGGGATGTGGCCGAGACGGCGGATCTCTTCCGTTATGCCTGTGACCGCATGGAGGCCAATAACGGCTTTATCGTTGAAATGGGGCGCGACCCGTTGGTGGGGTTTGAGGCGCGCAACGTTTCGGTCTTGCGCCCCTACGGGGTGTGGCTGGTGATCAGCCCCTTCAACTTCCCCTGCGCGCTCACCGGTGGTCCGACAGCAGCGGCTTTGGTGACCGGCAACACGGTGGTGATGAAGCCGGCCAGTGATACGCCCTGGAGCGTGCGCCTGATCGCCGAATGCCTGCGCGATGCTGGCCTGCCGGATGGGGTGATCAACTACGTCACCGGCCCGGGCAGCACCCTCGGACAGGCACTGATTGACAGCCCCGAGGTGGACGGTATTACCTTCACCGGTTCCTATGATGTGGGCATGCACATTTACCGCTCGTTCGCTCAGGGGCGTTGGCCACGCCCGACCATCCTGGAAATGGGCGGCAAGAACCCGGCCATCGTCAGCCGCCACGCCAACCTGGAAGACGCTGCTGCAGGAATTGTGCGCTCGGCCTTTGGGCTGCAGGGGCAAAAGTGTTCCGCCTGCTCCCGCATTTACATTGAAGCCCCGGTGTACGATCAACTGGTTAACCGCCTGGTGGAATTGACCAACAAGCTCAGCATCGGCGATCCAACCGAGCGCAAGAACTTCCTTGGCCCGGTGATCAACCGCAAATCCTACGCCGATTACCAGGCGTTCTGTGAGGAATTGAGCCAGGCTGGCACCATCCTGACCGGCGGCAAGGTGCTCACCGAGGGCGAGTATGCCAAGGGCTACTTCTGCGCGCCGACGTTGGTGACCGACCTGCCGCTCAATCATCGCTTGTGGAAGTATGAGATGTTCTTGCCGATCAGCACCATTGCTAAGGTCGAATCGCTGGAAGAGGCGATGCGCCTGGCCAACGACGTGGATTACGGCCTAACCGCCGGCTTCTACGGCAGCGAGGAGGAGGCGCAGTGGTTCTTTGAGCATATTGAGGCCGGCGTGGTGTACGCCAACCGTCCTCAGGGTGCTACCACGGGCGCCTGGCCCGGTTTTCAGCCCTTCGGCGGATGGAAGGGTTCCGGCTCCACCGGCAAGAACGCTGGCGGTGTGCACTACCTGCAACTCTACATGCACGAGCAATCACGTACCCTTATCCGTCGGCTCTGAGATGATGCGGGGGCTGTCCGCAGCAGGGCAGCCCCTCGTTTTGCCCGCCACTGGTGAGAAGTCGCCCTTTTTTCGGCCGTTATTACGGATAGAATTAGGGAGGGAATGGAATCTGCTCATGCCACGCGATAAACGGTGTTCGCTTTCTGAAGCCATTGCCGAATTCGTCCATGACGGCGATTGCGTCTATGCGGCCGGCTTCACCCATCTCATTCCCTTTGCCGCTGCCCATGAGATTATCCGCCAAGGACGGCGTAACCTGGTACTGGCTCGGGCCACCCCCGATTTGATCTACGAGCAGATGGTCGCTGCCGGCTGCGCCCGCAAATTGATCTTTTCCTACATGGGCAATCCCGGGGTGGGCTCGCTGCGCATCGTGCGCGCCGAGATTGAAGCCGGCAACCTGGAATGGGAGGAATACTCGCACTTTGGGATGATTTCCCGCCTGCACGCTGGTGCGGCCGGGCTGCCTTTCATGCCGATGAATCCCACCGCGGCAGGCGATTTGGAGCGCGTCAACCCCAACTATCGCCGCCTGCAGGACCCCTACACCGGGCGTGAGGTGGTGGTGGTGCCGCCGCTCAATCCGGATGTGGCCATCGTCCATGTCCAGCGCGCCGACCGCCATGGCAATGCGCACATCTGGGGCATCCTGGGGGAACAAAAGGAAGCCGCGTTTGCCGCCCGCCATGTCATCCTCACCGCGGAGGAAATTGTGGATGAAGCGGTTATCCGCTCCGATCCTAATCGCACCTTGATCCCGGAGTTTGTGGTGGATGCGGTGTGCCACGTTCCCTATTGCGCCCATCCCTCGTACACCCAGGGCTACTACGATCGCGATAATGCCTTCTACCTGGCTTGGGATCAACTCAGCGAGTCGCGCGCGGCGGTGCAAGCCTGGCTGGACGAATGGGTCTTTGGCGTTAAGGATCGCCAGGAATACTGGCAGAAATTGGGTGAGGAAACGCACCGCCGCCTGGCGGTGAAACCGCGCTGGTCTACCCCGATCAACTACGGAGATTACTGAGATGAGCCCCTACACCGCTGCTGAACTGATGACCATTAACGCCGCGCGCCTCTTGCGCGACCATGATGTCGTTTTCGTCGGGGTGGGGCTGCCCAACCTGGCCTGCAACCTGGCTCAACGCACCCATGCGCCCAATCTGGTGTTGATTTATGAAGCCGGGGTGATCGGGGCGCGACCTTCGCGGCTGCCCCTTTCCATCGGTGATCCCACTCTGGTCAGCGGCGCGGCGTTGGTGTGTAGCATGTACGAGATTTTCAGCCTTTACCTGCAACGCGGCCTGATTGATGTAGGCTTCCTGGGCGGGGCACAAATTGACCGTTTTGGGAATATCAACGCCACCGTCATCGGGGATTATTTCCACCCCAAGGTGCGCTTGCCCGGTTCAGGCGGCTCGATGGAGATTGCGGCTTGGGCGAATCGGTGCTACATCATTACCCCGCACCAGAAGCGTCGCTTCCCGGAACGGGTGGATTTTTGCACCTCGGCGGGCTTTTTGAGCGGACGCACGGAACGCCTAGCCAGTGGGGTGCGCGGGGGCGGGCCGCAAGCCGTGGTGACCGATTTGGGCATCCTGGAGCCGGATGAAAACGGCGAATTGATGCTCACCGCACTGCACCCCGGCGCTACGGTTGAGCAGGTGCAGGCCAATACCGGCTGGCCGCTCAAGGTGGCTGCCAATCTGCGCCAGACCGAGCCGCCAACTGCGGAAGAACTACGCATCTTGCGCGAGGAACTCGATCCGCAAGGGATTTACATTCGGTGATTCTAGCAGACAGAGCGGAGGAAACCATGGCCACCCAGCCCGTTAATGTGTTGATCACAGTTGCCTTTCCGGAGCCTCTGGTGACCATTTTGCGCGAGGTTTCCCCCCGTTTGCGGTTGACGGTGCATCCGGCGCGTCGTCCGGAGGACATTCCACCCAATCTGTGGGCACAGACCGAAGTGCTTTATACCGATTCGGTGCTTCCTGTGCCGGAGCAGGCCCCTAACCTGCGCTGGGTACAGGTTCATTACGCGGGCATGGATCATCTGATCCATGCCCCGTTGGTGCAAAAGCCCGAGGTGCAATTCACCACGCTCAGCGGCGCCGCGGCTTCACAGGTGGCCGAGCATGCCGTGATGATGATGCTGGCCTTGGGGCATCATCTGCCCGAGGTATTTGACCTGCAACGCCGCGCCGAGTGGCCCGGCGACCGCTGGGAGCGCCTGGCACCCTTGGAACTACGCGACAGCACGGTGGGGATTGTGGGATACGGCAGCATAGGACGGGAGATCGCTCGCTTGCTCCATCCCTTTGGCGTGACCGTCCTGGCCACCAAGCGCGAGGTGATGCACCCCGAGGATGAGGGTTACACCCGCCCCGGGCTGGGGGACCCCGGTGGCGACCTCTTCACCCGCTTGTATCCCATTCAGGCTTTGACCTCGATGCTGCGCGGGTGCGACTTTGTCGTCATCTGCCTGCCGTTGACACCGGCAACGCGGGGTATCATCAATGCCGAAGCCCTGGCGGCAATGAAGCGCACGGCTTACCTAGTAGATGTCAGCCGCGGTGGGGTGGTGGATACCGCAGCGTTGTTGGAGGCGTTGCAGGAACGGCGCATCGCCGGCGCCGCCCTGGATGTCTTTCCGGAAGAACCCCTGCCCGCCGATAGCCCATTTTGGAAACTGCCCAATGTGATCATTACCCCCCATATTGCCGGTGTGAGTCGCTATTACCTGCAGCGGGCGGTGGAACTGTTTGCCGAAAACCTGCACCGTTACCTCAGTGGCGGTGTTTTGCTCAATCGTTACCAGGGACAACGGGGGTATTGAGGTTGTACTGTGAGTGCGGGCATGCGACGCATCGCGGTAGTCTTTTTTGACCTGGGTAACACGCTCATGTTCTATAGCGGCGATTTGAATGACGCCTTGAGCGCCGGTGCTCGGGCGATGGGGGATGTCCTGCGCGCCTGTGGGTATACGATTGAGCCCCCTGCCATGTTTGAGCGAACGTTCCTGGAACGGCTGCGTCAGTATTATGGCTGGCGCGACCAGGTGCTGATCGAGATCCCCACCGCCCGACTTTTGGACGAGGCGCTCCGAGGGTGGGGAATTGAGGCGACGCCGGCGCACCTGAGCGAGGCGCTGGCGGCGTTCTATGCCCCTTCGGAGGCGTGTTGGCAGCCGGATGAGGAGGCCGTGCCCACGCTGGAGCACTTGCGGCGGGTGGGTTATCGCCTGGGGGTGATTTCCAATGCCGGGGATGCTGCGGATGTGCATCATCTGGTGGAAAAAGCCGGGCTGCAGCCCTATTTGGACGAGGTTATCGTTTCGGCTGAGGTGGGGCGGCGCAAGCCACACCCGGACATTTTCACCCATGCCCTGCGTTGCTTTGGGATTGAGGCGGCGCAGGCGGTGATGGTGGGTGATCTGCTGTGGGCGGACGTGTGGGGGTCACAGCAGGTGGGTATGCGCGGGGTTTGGCTTACCCGCCACTTGGCACCGGATATCGTACCGCTCACCCCGGTGTTGGTCCAGCCTGACGCCCGTCTTGAGCGCCTGAGCGCATTGCCGGGGCTGCTGGCGCAGTGGGACGAAGATCCGCCGGCCTAAAGCCCGCGCACCACGTCCGCGATGACCTCCAGCGCCTGGGTGACCAGCGCTAGATCGGCCTGGCTGCCCATATGCCCTAAGCGGAAGACCTTGCCCGCTAGCGGCCCATAGGAACCGCCCACCACCAGCCCGCGCTGGCGGAAGCGCGCATCCAGTTCCGGCCAGGAAATACCCTCTGGCACATACACGGCCGTCACGGTCGGTGCCGGGATAGCCTCCGGTCGCGGCAGCAGGCGCAGGCCCAGGTCTTGCAGGCGCTGGCGGCAGTAGGCCGCCACGTGTTCGTGGCGGGCAAAGACGTTTGCCAGCCCTTCTTGGAGCAGCATATCCGTAGCGACTTTAAGCGTGGCTACTCCATGCCAGTTGGGGGTATAAGGGAACTCAAAGCGCGCTTGGGCGTGGCGGAAGGGCTTCAGGGCATCGTAGCCGGCGTAATCCACTTGGTCAATGATCTCCCAAGCAGTTTCGCTGACAGCCACAAAGGCCATCATCGGTGGGGCGGAGAGCACTTTCTGCGAACCGCCTAACGCCAGGTCAATCCCCCAAGCATCCACCTCCACGGGGGTACCACCGATGCTGGAAACGGCATCTACGTAAAAGAGGGGAACGCCGTATTTGGCTTTGAGGCGTCCTACTTCAGCCAGCGGGTTGAGCGTACCCGAGGGCGTCTCGCAGTGCACGGCGGTGATCATCTTGGGTTTGAATTCGATGATCGCGGCCTCGATTTCATCCCAGTTGTTCAGCGTGGCGTCATAGGGCAAGCCAATGATCTTTACCTCAGCCCCAATGGCTTGTGCCATCTCGGCAATGCCATAACCGAAGACGCCGGTCGCCAAGGCCAGCACGCGGTCACCCGGGCGCAGGGTGCTTTTGAGCGCCCCCCACAGCGCCAACATTCCCTCCCCGGTTTGGATCACGATGCGGTTACGGGTGGCGCAGATTTGCTGCAGGTTGGCTTCGGTCTGGTTATAGAGGTCGAGGAACTCGCGTTCCAGGTCGCCGGAACCAAAATCCACCTGCATGGCGGCTAAGACCGCAGGGGGCACGCGCACCGGCCCCGGCACCATAGGAATGGGATAAGTCTCCATCACCGCCTCCAGAGTTGCTCATTGTCGTCACGGGGAACTTGTTACCATAAGACCGGGTTGGTCTAAATGGGCTTCAAGGCGCAGGCGCTTGAGCGCCAACGCGCAATAAGATGGGTCTATCTCAATACCAATGCCTTTGCGGCGCAAAGTATGGGCGGCAATCAACGTTGAGCCGCTGCCCAGGAAAGGATCCAACACCGTGTCTCCTACATAACTAAAAAGCTTGATGCAACGGCGAGGCAATTCTACCGGAAAAGGTGCGGGATGGCCTACACTAGATCGCTTCTCACCCGAAAATGTCCATAATCCATTGGTCCACTCAATAAATTCATCACGGGTAATATCTGATTCTCCATGAGTCTGTTTTTTCCAAGATCTCTTGTACAGCACTAGAATCACTTCTACAGGTGCAATAACATAAGGGGCTGAGGCACTCATCCAAGAACCCCAGGCCGTGCGCCGCGAGATATTCCCTTCATTCCATATAATGGTGGCATGGTACTTGAACCCCAGCTGCTTAGCCAAATGAGTTAAGTCGGCGGCAACGCTTTGCTGACCACCTTTGTTTTTGTCCAAAGGAACATTCAGACATAATCTCCCATCCGGTTTGAGCCATTCCAAAGCACGCGCTAGCCACTTGCGATTGAATTCAAGATAATCTTCATAAGATAAATTATCTTTGTGAGAGTTGTAGTGAATATCTACATTATAAGGAGGAGACGTAACGACTAAGTCCACCGATTCGTTGGGGATAAGGGTGGTGGTTAATGTATCGTCCTGGATGATAGAAATCTCATTATTAGTGTAAAAGATATTACCCAAGGTTTCCTCTGCTTACGCTATCTATCAGCGCTTCTGATAAGCATCTGCCCGTGACAGTTTCGATCCGCGGCGCTTCAATATAAGTCAAGTATTTCAATTCTTCGATCAAATTATCCATATCGGACGTCGTTGCTACCACAACTTTATCTAGCCCAAGGACCTCTCCCTTTTCAATTTTTCTGCTTAGACGCTCAGCCTCCGAGTTATCGAGGGTAATTAGAAGTGCCAACGAATTTCTATGTACATTTTTTAGTGCAAACGCTTCAAGATCGGCCTGCTTGTAGCGCTCCCTCAGTGTAGTTTTGGCACTCAGGACTATAGGACCTTTCTCATTGGAATAGAGTAACAAGTCATAAATAACGTTGGGAACAAAGGTAACCTGGGCTCCCAAATAAAGGGGGTAAAGACGTTCGCGCAAAAGAAGTGTGGTTAGTAGATATTCAAAAACTTTGCCATTACGATTGCGATCGCTCTCACCAAATCTTGCAATATACTGTTGCCAAAACTTTCGAATGTATTCAGAAGGGCTTCTGTAGATCACCTCAAAGAAGTTGGGCATGATTGTTTCAAATGCTTTAGCCGCAGCCTGTCCGTCACCTTTTACAATCCCAAGTTGTTGTAACAAACTCATCTTGACCTCATGATTTTTGCGGAAATTCCGTTTTTTTATTTTACCAATGATGTTATTAACCAGGTTACCCAATTATGCGTCGTTTTCATATCCTCTTAATCCGCTTGCGTCATAATTGGGGCTGTGAAAACCCGCTTACGCCGTTTTGCCTCACGTCCAACCTCGCGTCACACGTATCCCCGCTTTTGGGAGAAAGCCATCCCGGTTTTTCTTGTTCTGATCAGCCTGGCGATTCTGATTCTGCTGGGGTCATCCTGGCCGTACTACTGGGGTGGCTGTAAACCAAATTTTTATTGGAGGATGGTATGAACGTCTTCACTACCGTGTTACCGTTTCTTTCCAGTGCGGTTAGCCTGGTCTTTGCCCTATTGGTCCTGCGTCGCTTTAGGCGCAAACGCGGCGCGCATCATTTATTGTGGGGGATTGGGATGCTGTTCTACGCCATCGGCGGCTTCTGCGAAGGCTATTACGGCGCCCTGGGTTGGAACCCGTTGATCTTCCGTCTGTGGTATCTCTTCGGCGCGATGCTGGTGGCAGCCTGGTTGGGGCAGGGAACGGCCTATCTGTTGATCCGCCGCCGCGGCGTTGCGCATGCCTTGATGGCGCTTCTCCTGCTGGGCTCGATTTACGGGGCGGTGCGCGTCTTTGGCGCCGAACTCGACCCGGCGCTCATGTCGGGCGGGCTGCACACCGGGAGCGAATTGAGCGGGCGCGCCATCGTCACCCCCGGCGTACGCACCCTCACGCCTTTCTTTAACCTTTATGGGACGGTGCTCCTGGTGGGGGGAGCGGCCTATTCGGCCTGGCTCTTTTGGCGCAAGCGCGTGCTGCTCCATCGCACCATCGGCAATGTGCTGATCGCCATCGGTGCCCTGATGCCCGCTTTTGGGGGCACCTTCAGCCGCTTGGGCATCTCCGGTGCGCTCTATCTCAGCGAATTTCTGGGCGCAGTGCTGCTCTTTGCTGGCTTTTTGCGCGCAACAACACCGCTTCCCCAGCCCGCCGAATCGGCTTCGGCCCCTCAGACGGCGGCGTCTTGAACGCCGCCTTGACGAATCCGCGTCTATTGGCTAGGATTTAGGCGCTTGCGACCAATCATCTATCTCAACCTTGGGAGAGATTGCATATGCTGTCGTTGAAATCTCTGCTTGGCCCGATGCGCGTTCCCTTTCTATTGCTCACCCCGGCCTGTGTGGCGCTGGGCGTGGCAACGGCTTACTGGCAAACCGGCCACCTGAGCGGTGGGCAGGTAGTGTTGGTGCTGATCGCAGCGCTGGCGGCGCACATTGCCGTTAACGCTCTGAACGAGTATGTGGATTACAAAACCGGGCTCGACCTGCGCACCCAACGCACGCCGTTTAGCGGAGGCAGCGGCACCCTCCCGCAGCAGCCCAATCTCGCCCCGGCTGCGCTCCGGATTGGCCTGGTCAGCCTGGCTGTGCTCAGCCTGATTGGAGCCTATTTTGTCGCCCTGCGTGGGTGGCTGTTGGCGCTGATCGGCGTCCTGGGCGTGCTGGTCATTGTGACTTACACCCCGTTCATTACCCGACTGCCGGCGCTGTGCCTGATTGCGCCGGGGTTGGGCTTCGGCCCGTTAATGGTCATTGGTACGCACCTGGCGCTGGGGGGCAGCCTCTCGGCGGCGGTGGTGGTGGCTTCACTGGTGCCGTTCTTTTTGGTCAATAACCTGCTTCTGCTTAATCAGTTCCCGGATGTGGAAGCGGATCGTAGTGTGGGGCGTCATCACTACCCCATTGCCCTGGGACGCCGGCGCAGTGCTGTGATCTATGCCTTGTTCCTTGGCTTGGCTTACCTCGCTGTGGTGGCCGGGGTAGTGGGTGGGGTGTTGCCCGCGACCAGCTTGCTGGGTCTACTGGCGGCGGTGTTACTCCCGCACGTGATCCGGGGTGTCCTGCGTTACGCCGACGATCTGCCCCATCTGATGCCCTATCTGGGGTTAAACGTCGTCCTAAACCTGGTGACGCCGGTGCTGGTGGCGTTGGGGTTCATTCTGGCGGCCTGAACCCAGGCCACAAAGAAGGATAAAAACACCCCTGGTCATCCGCGCTCCAGGGGTGTTTTTCACCCTACCGCAGGCTGCCATGCTCAGGATGGGTTCCCCGCGGCTGGGGCGCTCTGGCCCGCCCTGGCGAACACCCGCCCAGGGCGCCAAGGGGTGCCCAGCAGCGGCAACAACCAGCGATCCAGGCCCCACCATCCCGCCGTCTTCCAGGCCAGGATGAGGAAAATCGAGAGGGTGAACAAAACCGGATTGATGCTGGCGGTGCCGGCCATCATGAAGTTCCAGTTCATGAAGGCGCCAAAGAAGGCGGCAATGCCGACAAAGGCACCCAGGATCAGGGCTATGCCGACCAGCAGTTCACCTGCGATGATCAGTTTAGCGAACCAGACGTAATGCCCCCCATCCAGCAGGCTTTGAATGAAAGCCCGGTACCACTCAAAGGCAATCGGGGGGCGCGCTGGGGGTTCCGGGACAGCCACGGCATTCTGCCAAAACCCTTTCAGCGCCAGGCCAGTTTGGGTCCAGGCCGGGTTGCCCAGTTTACCCAGCCCGGAAGTCAGCCAGGTATAGCCGACGTACACGCGCACAATCAGCCACAGCCAGGCCCACGATGGGCTGCCGAACAGATGCTGGATGAAGGGTGGGTCGGTGATTTCGATCACACGGCCTTTTTGGGACATTTAACACCTCCTTTTACAAGATTATTCTTCATAATAACACCAAATTTGGAAAGTCATATTAAAACCCCCTGTTTTAGAGTTCCCGGCAGGGCTTCACTAGCCAAAAAAAGAAGGGCTTTACAAAGGTGACTGCGGGAACGTAATTTTTACTTAACGAAATGGTTAAGCTAACAACAAACGTCCTTATGTATAATCTTAATAAGCCCAAACGTTTTACTTCTTCGCAACGAATCGAAAAGGAGTCTGACCATTTCCCCACCCAAGCCTTTTTCCTTCATTCGGCTAATAACAGCCATCGTTCTAGGCATTTTTCTCTTTTCAATTCTGGTTTCCGCGAGTCAGGCGGCGATGAGGCTGCAAGTTGGCGGAACGTCGCTTTATCTGCCGTTGATTGCTAACGGTACATCTTCGGAGTGGACGCAGTTTGCCCATGATCCCCAGCGCACCAGTTTCACCGAGCAGGTGGTGGCGACCCCGTGGCGGTTGAAGTGGATCTGGAACGGGTCAGACGCTTTGGGCAAGGTCTCTAGTGGCAAGTTTGGCTTACCGCGCAACAGCCAGCCGATTACGGGCGGCGGGCGGGTCTACATTTCAGCCGGTTCGCGGGGCGTCTTTGCGCTCAATAACACTAATGGGGCAATGGTATGGAATCAAGTTGCGATTGGCACGGTCAACTCCAGCCCGGCCTATGACTTGCGTAGCGATGCGCTATTGGTGGTTTCCAGTAACGGGCGATTGTATCGTTTGAGTGCCTCTAACGGTCAAGTCTTGAACCAGTTCAACAGTGGTAGTAGCAGCCAGCTCCCCCTTCCACCGGCCTTGTGGGAGGATACAGTTTACTTCAGCATGGGCCAGCAGGTTTATGCGCTTGACCGCACGAGTTTGACCGTACGTTGGCAGTACAACGCTGGCTCGCCGGTCGAAACCCCGCCAGCCTATTCCCCCTCCACCCAGACGGTTGTGGTTGCTAGCCGTGATTTGTACGTCCACGCCATCAACGCCAACAATGGCAGCCGCCGCTGGCGGGTTAAACCCACCCCTTTACAAACCGGTGACCCCAATGGTGATACCAATTATGCCGAGGTCAAAAACGGCTGGCCCGTGATTGCCGAACAGCACGGGCTGGTGCTGATCCGCTACCGGCTGGATTGGCAGTCCCTTTGGAATTTCGACCCCAACGTTTTAACCACCAACAGCCGAATTCGCCAATTCTTCTTAAGTAATCGTGCCGATCAGCCCCTATTTGCCCTGCGTTTAAGCGATGGATCTGAGGCTTTTATCCCCAACGTGGGCAACGGTGGTTTTGGCGATGGCAATTATCTACCGATGGGGCCGCTGCCGGCAATTGCTCGTGTGGATGGGAAAGAGATTGCCTATATCGTGGTGCGAGGAGGCCCATGTCCGCAAAATCCATGCGATCCGCGCTGGGATTCGCACCTCGGCGAATTGCTGTTGGATGATCAGACGGTCAGCGGTTTTCAGGCTGGCGATGTTCGCTTCATGAAAAACACTTTCTTCCCAACCGACGAGCAAGCCTTTATCAGTGTGGCGGGTAACATGATTTTGGCCGGACACTGGGAGGCCGGCATTGCCCATCAGATTACCGACCGCTCGCCTTCCCGCGGAGCGACCACGACCAACCCTATTCTCGTGAATGATCTGCCCCACATTGCTACCTCACAAGATCGAGATGTCTGCAACAGCGGGTTTCTGGCCAGCCACTACTGTTCGGTGGGATTGTCCAACACACGCACCTGGCCGGGCGGCTTTTACATCTACTGGAAAGAAGGCAAGGTGTATGATCGCTACTGGAGCGAGTATGCCACCTGGGTGGTCAGCAATAATACCATCTACTTTGTCAGCACGGACGGGGCTGTAGTGGCGCTAGAACACGGCACGCCCTCACCCAACGCACTCCCATCTGATTTTGTCTCTCTTGAATCCGAGCAGCCCGCCGAGTCCCCGATATTGAACGAGCCGATTTCCTACGAACAGGCAGCGCAGTACGCTGGTCATGTAGTGACAGTCGAGGGACAACTGGTGCGGGTGTTCAATAATGGCAAAGCCGTGTACCTGTCCTTCGTTGAACCCCATCAGCGTCAGTTTGTGGTGAGAATAATGAAAGATAACTGGGGCACATTCGGTCAACCACCGGATACTCTTTACCGCGCCGGGCAGCGGGTACAGGTACGCGGGCAGATCGAGTGGTATCAAGGTGGTCCGGTCATTTATGTGAGAGAACCAGAGCAGATCACCGTGATCGGTGACCGGTAACGCTGGGGTAATCTGATGTTTCGGTTTAGGTTTCAGTTTACCTTGTTGCAATGGCTAAAAGGCATAATCGTGGTGACACTATTCGCCGCGCTGATCTTGCAGGCTTCATGGGCTGCGGCACAAAATCCACAACCGCAAAATCAATCGGTGTACTTGCCATTAATTCTGCGCGATTATTGCGCAGAAGAAACGCTACCACGCATTAACGTCCCTCAGTTTCCGGCTACCAGCAATATTCCTGAAGAATACTTCGGACAGACCGCGATTGCCTGGTTTGGGCAAGTAACGCCCTCTAAAAACTATGCCGATATCCGTGTGGGCTATAACTCCAATCGCTTATATGTATATCTGGCAATCTTTGATCGTTCGCTCTGGTATGATGTGAGTCCATCTGCCGAGCGTTTAACCGAATGGGATGCGGTGACCTTACTCCTAGATACGAGTGGCGGAACGTCCCTTTCAACGTCTTCCTGGCGTTTCGTTGCTCAACTCAGTCGTGATCCAAGCCCTGCCCATCGTGCGGTCTATCGGGGCAGTGCCAGCGGTTGGCAGAGAACTAACATCCCCTTCGACGCCGTGCCGGGTTGGCGGGGAAATGCCCTCAATGATGACCGCGAAAACGACCGCGGCTGGGCAATGGGTTTTACCATTCCTTTCAATAGTTTGGGGGTATTGGCGCCCACGTCTGGTCAAACCTGGCGAATGGCCGTTATTGTCCACGATCGTGACTCCCTTGCCGGTCCACCCGTCGGCGATCAATCCTGGCCACCGATTGCTGCCACGCATACCCCGGCTTGCTGGGGTTTCTTGACCTTTGACCTGCCGTCCTATATATCTAACCGACCGGTAGCTGGGAGTGTGACGATCCGTCGCCCTACCCAAAACAGCCCGCTGGTGCCGGATGCGGATGTGGGCGCAGCCATCGAAAACCAGTGCCCTGGCGATGAGTATCACATCTGGAACGAATGGGGCAATCGCAATTACGGAAAAGCCCCAGATTTCAATGTGCAGAATCAATCTGATGTGGCCGATTGGCCGTGTTTTGCTAAGTATTACATCACTTTTCCGCTATCCGATGTGCCGCGCCACAAAGTCGTTGTTTCCGCAACGTTGACGTTGCATCAATTCGGCAACTCAGGCGGGCCGGGGCAAGCTCACTCATCCTGGATTCAGGTACTCACCACCCGGCAGGATTGGGGGGAAAACAATATCACCTGGAACAACGCACCGCTCGCGGATGAAAATATCGGTGGCAACTGGGTGGAACCGCTTACGGCGCATCCAGGTTGGCCTGGTGTGGCTCGTCATTGGGATATCAGTTATGCGGTAGCCAAAGCCTATGCGCGCGGGGAACCGTTGCGGTTAATCCTCTATTCGGCGGATTCGAATTACCACAGCGGCAAGTATTTTGTCTCATCCGATACGGGCGATTGGAATGCAGAGGGACGCCCCCGCCTGGAAGTCCGATGGGGTGAGCCCTGAAACCGACCCGCTAAATGAGCCTTTCCTTTACCATGATCACAGGCGCCTCGGGGTGGCGGTAATGCCCAACCTGATTCAAGCCAGTGGGATGGCGAAACTAGACCCGAACCGGTTCTGCGGGTCGTACTTGGCTTTGAGTCTCTGCAAGCGCACATAGGTTTCCGCCGAGAAGCCCTGGGGGGGTGCGTTCGCGCGCTTCTTCACCTTCCAGGAAGTTCGGATAAACGCCTTCACGAAGATGCGGGGTCAGCGCTTGCTTGAGGGATGGGATATGGCGGGCGACCTGGTTGCAAATTGCCGGGGTGGGTGTAACACCAACTGCCCGGAGGCTATAGGGTGCTTCGCAATGGCTGTAGGCTGTTGTGCTCGGATCCACAGCCGAAATGGCGCCTCCCGCATGGCGGACCTCACTGAACATAAGCAACGGTGGTACCCGGTTGGGGAGGAGGTATTGGATCAGGGCCTCGACGACCTTCGTCGTGTAACGTGCGGAGCCAAGCGCCGCTGGTATGGGCAGGAAGGGGGTCAACCGGGTCGTTGCTGATCGCGGCCGCATGTGCAAAGGACGTGAGTTTAAAGTCATCCACCCTGTGGAGTTCGCCATTCCCGCCAGGGCCGGCGCAGGGCTTCATCTTGTTCTACCGGGCCGCAGTAACACCCGCGCAGGATCACAAACGACGGATGCCGAAAGATCTCGGGCACCTCTGGGATGGGCGGAAAATTCATCAGGACAAAGGCGGCGGTCGATTCATGATTTGTGGGAATATTATTTAAGGATACTCCCTTTTTCTCCAAACTGGAGTGCGTTGTTCCTTAATGGACCGCAGTTGGCGCGGGCTCACCTCTCTGGCAAGACGGGTGGCAGGGTCAGGTGACCAATCCCCTCATAAAACAAGCGGAAAAACATCTCCGCCATGCTTTGAGGCGGATAGGGCATGCCGTGCTCCAACCACCAGGTCAGTAATCCCAGCAATGCCCCGGCGAAGTAATTGGCGAGCACCTCCGCCGGAACGGGGGGCGCCTGTTGCGGGCGGTGAGCGTCCAGATAGGCAATCACCGCCTGGCAAATCATGGTGTGGATGCGCTGGGAGATGGCGGCGGTGCCCTCACCGCGCAGAATCACCCGGTAGAGGGTCGCGCTTCCTGCGGCATGTTCGAAGACCAGCGCAATCGCCCGCCGCAACCAGGCCGCGGCGGCCTCTGAACCCGCTTCCAGGCGCGGTGGCGCAAAGGTGCTCACCTGGGTCAGCAAGTCGTCCACCGTTTGCTGGATGCTATCCAGTAGTAGCGCGTCCTTGTCCCGGTAATGGAGGTAAAAGGTAGCCCGTCCCAGGTTGGCGCGCGCGGTGATGTCTTCCACCCGGATGGCATCATAGCCGCGCTCCAGAATCAGCGTGAGCAGGGCATCGCGCAACTGCTGACGTGTGCGCTGCACCCGCCGGTCGGGGCGCCGTTCGCTCACTTCCGGCGGTGGCAGGTCGGAGGGAGGATGATTGACAGTCTGAGGTTTCGGCATATAATATAGACATTGTGTCTATAATTCTACACACCGTCTATTTTATCATAGAATGACACCGTCTTTCATGGGTTGATTTTTGGGGTATCATGGCTATGTCATCTGTCCTTCCCACGGCTTCAGTGGTAGAAATCACCGCACAGCCCATCATTACCCTGCGCAGGGTGAAAAAGGCGTACCACACGCCAGCGGGGGATTTTTGGGCCTTACATGGCATTGATCTGGACATTTACCCGGGTGAGTTTATCGGTATCATCGGCAAATCCGGCGCGGGCAAGACCACACTGCTCAACATGATCAGTGGGATTGATGCGCTCACCGCCGGCGAGGTGGTGGTCAACGGGGTGCGCGTGCACGACCTGGATGAGGATCGCCTGGCATTGTGGCGTGGGCGTACGCTGGGCGTGATCACCCAGAGCTTCCTGCTGATGCCCACGCTGACCCTTTTGGAAAACGTTCTGCTTCCAATGGATTTCTGTGGTCTGTGGCAGGGACGCAAGTCGGTGGAGCGGGCGCGAGATTTACTGCGCCAGGTGGAATTGGAAGACCATATTCACAAGTTGCCGGCGGCCATCTCCGGTGGACAGCAGCAACGGGTGGCCATTGCACGTGCCCTGGCGAACGATCCCCCCATCCTACTGGCGGATGAACCAACCGGGCGCTTGGATTCGGGCACGGCCGAAGGGATTTTGCGCATCTTTGAGCGCTTGGTGGCTGCCGGCAAAACCATTGTGATGGTCACGCATGACCTGAGCCTGGAACGACGCTTCTCGCGCGTGGTGTGGATCGCGGATGGACGGCTGGTGCCCGACCGTCAGACGGCATTGGGGTAGGGGAGGTGGTGGTATGAGCCTGGCTGCCCCTACACGTGCTCTTATCCAACCCGGTGCCGAAGAGGCTCTTATCTGGCTCAAAGGCGTTTGGAAGGTGTTTAAGATGCCCTCGGGCACCTTTGAGGCGTTGAAAAACATCAACCTGAGTATTCGGGCCGGCGAGTTTGTCAGCGTTACCGGCAAATCCGGAAGCGGTAAATCCACCCTGGTTAACATGATCACCGGCATAGACCGCCCCACACGGGGGGAGGTACGGGTCAACGGTACCCTGCTTAACACCCTGAGTGAAGGGGCGCTTTCGGTGTGGCGGGGGCATAATTTGGGCATTGTGTTCCAGTTTTTCCAGTTGCTGCCGATGCTCTCGGTGCTAGAAAACGTGATGTTGCCGATGGATTTCTGCAATCGTTACGACCCCGCCGAGCGTGAAAGCCGCGCCATGGACTTGCTGAAAATGGTGGGGCTGGAAAAGGTGGCGCACAAACTGCCGGCTGCCCTCTCGGGAGGGCAGCAACAATGCGCTGCAATTGCCCGCGCGCTGGCCAACGACCCGCCCATCCTGGTGGCGGATGAGCCCACCGGTAACCTCGACTCACGCACGGCTGCCCAGGTGATGGCAATTTTCACCGATTTAGTAGCGCACGGCAAAACCCTGGTCATGGTTACCCATGACCTCAGCCTGGCGCAGCAAGCCCACCGCGTCCTGGTCATTTCAGATGGTGAATTGATCCATCCGGCCATTGTGGCAACCTGGCCGCACCTGAGCCACGCTGCCATGCGCCACCTCAACCGCCACCTGCATGATCTGCGCCTGCCGCCGGGGGCAGAGTTGCCCCCAAGCCGTGGGGTGCTGGTATTGGAGGGGCGTTTGCAGCCGGTAACCCCCCGTCCGCGACTGCGGCTGCATCTAGAGCCGCTCACCGCTGGGGCATGGCACCTGTTTGAGCGCCCGGAGGAGGCCGGGCATTTCCGGGCCGGGCCAGAGGGCGCTCGGGTCCTTCAGTGGGACGAGAGCACCTGGGAACGGTTGCGCCAGGACGCTCCGGACGTTGCGACCGCGTTGCAATCCTATCGGGGAGGGCGGGCATGATGCGACCACGTTGGCGTAAAGTGATCAGTGATCTGGTCGGTAATTTAGGGCGCTCCATCCTGGTGGTACTTTCGATTGCTGTAGGCTTGTTTGCCATTGGTATCCTGATCACCAACCACCGCGTGATTGCGGAAGATATGGTCACCGGCTACCATGCTGTCCATCCGGCTAACATCATGCTGGTGACCACCCCGTTCGGGGATGACCTGGTGGATCAAGTCAAAGGGATTAGGGGGGTGACCGATGCGCTGGGGGTGCACCGGGTCAGCCTGCGGGTGCAAACCCGCGCCGGGGATTGGATCCCGATGGATTTCAACGCCATCCCCGATATGGAAATGCAGCCCATCAACCGCGTCCACCCATTAGCGGGTATCTGGCCGCCGGACGATAAAGAGGTGGTCGTTGAGCAATCCAAGTTGAGTGAGATTGGGGCGAGGCTGGGGGATGAGATCACGGTGGAGTTACCCTCGGGTAAAACCCGCCGCATGCGCATTGTGGGCATCGTCAAGGATTTGACGCTGGGTGCCGCGGCTGGGGGCGGCGGGTTCTTCTTGGCCGCACCCCAGGGCTATATCACCCCGGCTACCTTGCCCTGGCTGGAACAGAGTGAGACCTGGAACACCCTCTACGTGACGGTTGAAGGGGGTGAGAACGAGGCGACGATTCGCCAGGTGTCTCAAAAGGTGCGTCGTGAGGTGGAAGGTGAGGGCGTGGTGATCCTCAGTTCGGCCGTACGCACCTCCGATAATCATCCCAACCGTATCTACGTGGATGCGGTGGTGGGGGTGCTGTTTGTGCTGGGGGCGTTGGTGGTCTTTTTGAGCGGTTTTCTGATCACCAACACCCTCAACGCCCTGCTGGCGCAGCAAATGGTGCAGATTGGGGTGATGAAACTGGTCGGCGCGCGGCGCTGGCAAGTGGCGGGGATTTACCAGGTGCTGATTTTGATCTACGGCGTGCTGGCATTGCTCCTGGCATTGCCGCTCTCGGCGCGCTTTTCCTACGTGCTTCTGGATTACCTGGCCGACCGCATCAACCTGGAATTGCAGGGCTTTCGCATTGTGCCGCTGGCAATCATCGTCCAGGTGCTGCTGGCGCTGGCCGTGCCGCAGGGGGCGGCGTTACTGCCGATCCTGCACGGGGTGCGTGTGCGCATCCACGAGGTTATCAGCGGCATCCGTCCCAGTGAAACGGTTCAGAGCCCGCACTGGATCGAGCGCCTGCACAGGCGCTTCCGTCGCTTGCCCCGCCCTCTGCTGATCTCTTTACGCAATACGTTCCGCCGCACCCAACGCCTGATCCTGACCCTGACCACGCTGACGCTGGGCGGGGCTATCTTCATCGCCACGTTCAACACCCAGGCTGCCATTGAGCGCTATATCCAGCAACTCTCGCGGTATTTCCTGGCGGATGTTAACCTCACCTTTGAAACCCCCCAACGTATTCAACGCGTACAGAACGATTTGGCCCAGGTGCCAGGGGTGGGGCATGTGGAAGGTTGGGCATACACCCGCGCTGACCTGATGGGGGCGGATGATGAGGTGCTGGATACGGTACAATTGATCGGCGTCCCGATTGAAACCACCCTGGTCACTCCCATTCTGCGCGAGGGGCGCTGGCTGCAAGCAGGTGACCGCAACGTGCTGGTGGTCAACGAGCGCTTTCGCGCCACCTTGCCCAACCTGCACGTTGGGGATACGCTGCGCCTGCGGATTAACGGTAGCGAGCGCGAGTGGGTGGTGGTCGGCTTTCTCCAATTGGCCGGCCAGAACCTGGGGCACATGGCCTACGTGCCCTATCCTGAATTGAGCCGTCAATTGGGGCAGAGCGGGCGGGGGTTACTCTTCCGTGTTGCCGCCGATCGGCCCAATCTATCCTTAACTGAACAGGAGGACCTGGCGCGGCGGGTGGATGCCTTCCTGAAAGCACGCGGTTATCACGTCAGCGAGGCACGCGCCGGGCTCTCGGTGCTGGAAAAGACCGCTAAAGGATTGGATGTGCTGACCAACTTCCTGCTCATCCTTTCCGGCCTGGCGGCGGCTGTGGGAAGCATCGGCCTGGCGGGGACGATGAGCCTGAATGTGATGGAACGCACGCGCGAAATCGGCATCATGCGCGCTATTGGGGCGTCGGATGGCACAATTCGTTTGTTGGTGATCGTGGAGGGCGTGTTGATCGGGCTGATGTCGTGGGTGCTGGCTTCACTGGCGGCCTTTCCCATCAGCCGTCTGCTCTCCAACGTCATCAGCCAGGCGATTTTCAACGCCCCGGCTCTCTTTGCCTACACCCCCACCGGCTTCCTGGCTTGGTTGGGGGTGGCGATTGTGCTGTCCATCATCGCCAGCCTGCTGCCGGCGCGTACCGCCGTGCGTTTGACCATCCGGGAGGTTTTGGCCTATGAATAACGCCACTGTGGAGGGATTAGAGATGAACGCGAAACGTGTGTGGGGACTTTTTGCCCTGTTCCTTATCCTGGTGGGCATGCTGGGTGGATGTAATGTTTTGAGCCAGCCAACACCCACCCCTGTACCAACTGTCTCAGCCTCAAGCAGCCGTCCTGATGGGATTATTGCCGAGGGGCGGGTGGTGCCGCGCGACTCGGCTTGGCTGATCTTCCGGGTTAGCGGGCGGGTGGATGAGGTGCTGGTTGAAGAAGGCCAGCGGGTTGAAGCCGGCCAGGTTTTGGTCCGCCTGGGGGATCGGGAGCAGGCCGAAGCGGCGCTGGCCGCGGCAGAACTGGCCCGCTTGCAGGCGCAGCAGCATCTGGATGACCTCAAACGCACCGCCGACCTGGCAGCTGCTCAAGCCCGTCAGGCTGTGGCCCAGGCCGAGCAAGCGTTGCTAGATGCGCAGCAAGCCCTGGATAACCTGGATACCGATGCCTACCGGGACCAACTTGACCGTGCCTGGGAAGATGTGACCAAAGCCCAGGATGAGGTCAAGGATGCCCAGGAAGAGGTGGATAAGTACAAGAACCTTGATCCGGATAACCCCACCCGCAAGCGCGCCGAAGATCGCCTGGAAAGCGCCCAGGATCGCCTGGAGAAGGCACAGCGCGACTACGATCGGCTGAACAACCGCCTGGAGCAGGCGCGTGCGGCGGTAGCTGAGGCCGAGGCGGCTTTAGCCGAAGCGCGGCATACCTACGAGCAGCGCCAGTCCGGCCCTGACCCGGACGACCTGGCGCTGGCTGAAGCGCAGTTGCGCCAGGCCGAGGCACAGGTAGCTGCCGCCCAGGCCAGCCTGGATAGTTTGGAACTCAAAGCTCCCTTCGCCGGCACGGTGGTGGAGGTGCGGGTGGCGGCGGGCGAATCGGTGATGCCCAACCAACCCATCATCCTGCTGGCTGACCTCGATACCCTTTACGTGGAGACCACCGATTTGAGCGAAACGGACGTGGTCAACATCAAGATAGGGCAGGAAGCCGAGGTGGTGGCGGATGCGCTGCCTGAAGTGATCCTGAAAGGGACGGTGGAACGCATCAGCGACCAGTTCAGCACCAAAGGCGGGGATATCGTCTATACTGTGCGCATCCGCCTGAGTGCCCCCGACCCGCGCCTACGGTGGGGGATGACGGTGGAGGTGCGGTTTAAGCCGTAGGGGTTGACCGTGCGGATTTTTCGGGTTGAATTCAAACCGGGGTGGCCAGTTTTTCGGGCCGCCCCGGGGAAGTGGAATGGGGGTTGGTCGGCGTCAGGGTACCGTTACCACCGGCATGATGCCAGTCTTGCTTCCTAACCCTACTGGCATGGGATGGCGGCGCGTGCCCGCCAAGTACAGCCAGTTCCTACGGGCACAAGCGGTCTTGCGCCCATTGCGGGCGATGACCGGGATTGCACCGGATGGCGCCGAAGGCGAAGCCGTTGGCTGGTTGTAGCCCAATTGATGGCTGCTGTTGCTCTGGGTGTGTGGCCGTTACCCCCGAAGCGGGATTCACGGCCACCCAGATAGACGATATTGGGCACTTGGAGGGCCTTTAATTTCCGGCGTTAAAATAAAATCGGCACCCCCGATGGGGGGCACCGCTTATAAGGTTGGGATTAAACACTTGAAGGCTAGTGGGCTTCGCTCAGCACCGGGCGAAACTTATAGCCGTAGATGATGACCCCACGCGCCTCATCTTCGGCGCGAATCTTGCGCGTGACCATCTCCACCGGCATACCGATTTCCACCGGGCGGTCGCCCAGGTCGGTCAACTGGGCAGTCACCACCGGGCCTTCTTCTAGTTTCACCAGCGCCACCGTGTAGGGTGCGGCGTGTTCAAAACCGGCCGGCGCTTCGGTCAACGTGGTGAACGAATAGACCGTGCCGCGCCCGCTGAAGGTAAATTGGGTCTTGGCCTCGTTGCCACAATACGGGCAAACATCGCGCGGTGGGAAGATCTTTTCATCGCAGTGGGGGCACACCTCGCCCACCAGAGCGTAACGCTGTTGTTTTAAGCGCCAATGTCGCGGAATTTCCATACCTGTATCTCCTTTCCATTAATCACAATCCATCCAACTTTAAGGGCGTCCATCTATCAAATCCTATCAACTTCACCGGTGGTGACTCTCAAAACCTCGCATCACTCGGTGTAGCGTTCCAAAACGTGAGTAAAGGCGCTCGAGGCCGGGCCGGCCAGGTTCTGCACCAGCGCCCGCCGTGCCCGCGGGACTTGGTTCGCCCCCGCCTCCCCCCGTAGTTGGAGCGCTGCCTCGACGACTTGGTAAACGCCGGTCGCGCCCAAGGGGTTGCCGCGCGCCTTGGAGCCGCCCAGGGTCAGGATGGGCAACCGTCCGCGCAGGCTCAGGTTGTCGTTTTCAGCGAGCTGCCAGCCCTGGCCGCGCTCGGCGAAGCCGGCCGCTTCCAGGCTAAGGACGGCGTAAATCGAATAGGCGTCGTCCAGTTCGAAGAGATCCACTTCGCCCGGCGCGATGCCGGCCATCTCGCACGCGCGGTGCAGGGAGTGATAAGCGGCCTCAAACGCCAGCGGATCGGGGCGGTCATGCAGGGCGAGGGTATCAATGGCCCCCATTGAGCCGCGCACGGCCACCAACGGGTGGGGCAGGTCACGTGCCCGGTCCGGGGTGGTCAGGATCACCGCCGCGGCACCATCGGCGTAGGGCGCCACGTCGAAGAGGCGCAAGGGGTCGGCCACCACCTCAGCCCCTTCGTACGTCTCGCGCTTCACCGCTCGGCGGTACATGGCATAGGGGTTGGTCACGGCATTGGCGTGCGCCAGCAGAGGGAACGCGGCAAACGCCTCGCGCGGCGGGCGGTACTCGTAGAGGTAGCGCTGCATCACCAGCGCCGCCTGGGCGGTCAGGGTTAACCCCGGCATGACTTCGTAGTCGTAGTCCATGGCCTGGGCGACGGCGCTTTCCTGCTCCGGGCCAGGGGCATCGGTGTACTTTTCCACACCAACGACCAGGGCCACGTCCACCAGGCCCGAGGCGACGGCCATGAAACCCAGGTGAAAGGCCGCGCCGCCCGAGGCATCTGCCGCCTCGACCGTCATGGCCTCGATGCCACTCAACCCGGCGTTATCGGCGATCAGGCAGGCCAGGTTTGCCTGTTGTGAAGTGTCTATGGCCAGGAAGTTGCCCACGTAAAGCGCTTCGGGCTGTAACCCACCGGCATCCTGGCGGGCGGCGCGGATGGCGCGATAGGCTAGGCTGCGTAGCGAGATTTCCCAGTGTTCGCCCACCGGGGTCATGCCGATGCCAGCAATGACGACCTCACGCATGTCTACCCTCCTTTAATTCGCCAGTTTGCCGCGGAAGCGCACGTAGGTGCCGTAGTCAATTTCGACGCGGCGGGCGATATAGGTCTGGGTCGTCGGAGCCAGGGGCTGGCGCGCGATGATGGCTTCGGTCGTGCGCAGGATGAAGGCATCTGAACCGGCGCCGGAGCCGAAGGACACCACCAGGATGCGGTCACCGGGTTGGGCCACGTCCAATGTAGCTGCCAGTCCTATCAGCGCAGCGGCGGCATAGGTGTTGCCGATGATGGGCGAGAGCAGCCCGGGCTTGATTTGCTCCGGGGTAAAGCCGAGCAGGCTCGCCACGCGCTGGGGAAATTTGGTATTGGGCTGGTGGAACACGGCGTAGCGGAAATCCTGCGCCGTAAGGCCGGTGGCTTGGAGCAGGTGCTGGGCGGCCGCGGTGATGTGCTTGAAGTAAGCCGGCTCTCCGGTAAAGCGCTGCCCATGCATCGGGTATTTCTGCTCCGGGCGGCGCCAGAAATCCGGTGTATCGGTGACGTAAGAAAACGAAGCCTCAATCACCGCCAGGGCTTCTTCGGCCGGGCCGACGATATAAGCGGCGGCGCCAGAGGCAGCGGTGAATTCCAGTTCATCGCCGGGGCGCCCTTGTGCCGTATCGGCGCCGATAGCCAAGGCATAACGTGCCATACCGGAGCCCACCAGCCCCATGCTGGCGACCAGGGCTTCGGTGCCGGCCTTGCAAGCGAATTCCCAATCGGCGGCCTGAATGTGGGGCACAGCGCCAAGGGCTTCGGCCACGATGGTTGAAGTGGGTTTGACGGCGTAGGGGTGGGACTCCGAGCCCACCCACACTGCGCGCAGGTGGTTGGCCGGGATGCCGGCGCGCTTGAGGGCGTTGCGCGCGGCTTCAATGGCCATGGTAGCGACGTCCTCATCCAGCCCGGCCACGGCTTTCTCCTTGATCGGCGTGGCAGCGCGGCCACCCTTCCAGATGCGGGCGACCTCGCTGGCGGGCAGGCGATATTGCGGGATATACGCCCCATAGCCGATGATCCCCACCGGACGATCCGGCTTGAGGGGGGCATGAGAGGAGGATTCCAGGGCTTCCGTCATGATGGTTTCTCTCTCCATTCACGTAAGATTTCCTCGGCGCGATCAATGCGCACGGTATTTTCGCGCACCAGTTGCTCAGCCAGCCGCTCGATCTCTTCGCCGGTAGCGCCGGCGGAAATCGCGACCTGGCGGGCGTGCAGGGCCATGTGTCCGCGTTGGATGCCTTCGGTGGCCAGGGCGCGCAGGGCGGCCAGGTTCTGGGCTAAACCGACCGAAACAATGATCTCGGCTAGTTCGCGTGCGGTCGTTACGCCCATCAGTTTCAGAGCGGCGCGCGCCGCCGGATGGACGCGGGTGGCGCCGCCGACAATACCCACCGCCAGGGGCATCTCCAAGGTGCCTACCAGGTTGCCCTGTTCGTCCTTGCCCCAGGTGCTCAAACTGGTGTAGCGCCCGTTGCGCGCGGCATAGGCATGGGCACCGGCTTCCACGGCGCGCCAGTCGTTGCCGGTGGCAATGACCACTGCATCTACCCCGTTCAGGATGCCCTTGTTATGGGTAGCGGCGCGGTAGGGGTCGGCAGCGGCGAAAGCCCAGGCGGCGATGATGCCATCGCGCACCTCTTCAGGGCGGAAATCGCCAAAGGCGAGTTCGCTCAACGGTATGGTGCAGCGGGCGCGGGCGAGGCGGCGGTCGGCTAGGTTAGAGAGGATGCGCAGCAGCACCTTGCCACCGGTAATCGCCTGCACCCGTCCGGCCAGGCGTTCCACGGCGGTGTTGACGGCATTAGCGCCCATGGCATCGCGCACGTCGTAGATCAGGTGCAATACCAGGAACGGGCCAATGGGAGAGGATTCGATCAGGCGCACCTCGAGATCGCGCGGACCGCCGCCCAGGCGCTGCAGCACCGGATCCACCGCGGCGGCTGCGGCCAGCAATTCTTCGCGCGCTTCCAACAGGCGCAGGCGGGCGGAGGGGGGATCGGCCAGGTTGAGGATTTGCATCTGCCCGATCATCTCCGGGGCGGTGGCGTGGGCGGTAAACCCACCCCCGGCGCGCGCCAGACGGGCAGCAAAAGACGCTCCAGCGACCACCGAAGGTTCTTCGATGGCCATTGGCACCAGCACCTCGCGCCCGTTGATGACGAAATGGCGCGCAATGCCCAGCGGTAGGGCAAACGTGCCGACCACGTTCTCGATCATGTGATCGGCCTGCTCGGCACTCAACCCGGCCTGCCCACTGAGGGCGGCGATGTCCTCAGAACTTAAGTCGGTGTGCTCACGCAGCCATTGCCACCGCTGTTCCAGGCTCAGGTCATAAAATTTCGGGGGTGTCCCGTTAGAAACGTCCATAACGATAAAGCGGCTCCTGTATCAGGCCATCTGGGATTTGCTTGCTTTATCATACCCACAGGCCACCCTCAAAATCTATCAATTTATGTGACAAAGGTTATACAACGGGCTTTCTGCTCAGGCTGTCTGCAGCGGGCGGTCCAAGAGGAGCACCTTAATGGTATCTAGCAGCAATAGGACTCCCATTACCCCAAGCAGGTCTACTAGCACCCATGATAACGGCAGGGCGGTCATCAAGGTGCCCGTGGCGGCCAGCAGGATGGCCACGCTAATGGCTGCGGTCGAAGCCAGGAGCATCCAGCGGCTGGGAGGTGAAGCCCATAGATGGCCATGTTCGCGCACCAGGTAGATCATCCCTTGAGCCGTGAACACCAAGGTGATAAACGCCAAGGTCTGCAATTGGCCGCGCGAAAGGCCCAGGACGCCATACCCCCACTGGAAGATGCCCAGGGTTGCCAGCAGTAAAGGGAGGGCCAGGGCCAGCGCCGTTGAGACCAGGGAGCGCACCTGCCAGCGGTCCGGTTGTGGGGAGGGGCGCACGTTATCGGTGGAAACGGACATGGTCACAAAGTCATTGGCAAACAACAGCAAAATCACTTGCAGGGGGGTGACCACGAACAGGCCATGCAGGATCACCCCCAGGCTCAAGAAGCCAGCAATCTGAATGGTTTTGATGATTTTATTCAGCGTGTACGTGCGCATACGCTGATAAATGCGGCGGCTGACCTGAATGGCTGCTACGATATTCCCCAGGCCCGGCTGCGTGAGTACCAGGCTGGCGGCGGCTTTAGCAACGTCGGTGGCGTTGGCCACGGCAATGCCTACTTGGGCTTGACGCAAGGCCGGGGCGTCATTGACGCCATCACCGGTCATTCCGGTCACGTGTCCGGCGCGTTGTAACGCTTGCACCAGGGCGAATTTGTGCTCCGGCAGCACCTCGGCGAACACATCGCATGCGCTGGGGTCGGCGGCCGCAGCCTGTAGTTGAGCGGTTTGGCATACCTGCTCGCCGATCCCCACCTGGCGCGCTACTGCCCGGGCAGTAGCCTCGCCATCCCCGGTGACCATGATCACCTGCACTCCCAAATGCTTCAATTGCGCGATCAGCGCCGCGGAATCGGGGCGGGGTGGATCCTGGAAAGCCAGCAACCCGCTTAGGGTAAGGGCCGATTCGCTACCATGGGCTACAGCCAGGAGGCGCAAACCCTGGGCTGCCAGTGTTTCCACTTGGCGTTCCAGGTCGGAAGGCGGCGCGGCGCATAACGCTGCCACCGCGTGCGGGGCGCCTTTGACCACGCGCCAGGTGGTTCCCGCGGACTCAAAGGTGGCTTCAGAACGCTTGGTAGCCGGGTCAAAGGGGGTGAAGCTGCGACGCTGCGCCCAGTCTGGCTCCAGATGACGCTGGTGGGTCGCTTCCAGGATGGCCAGATCCAGGGGATCCTGCGTCGCCGGATCACTGGCCATGGCCGCGACTTTCAGGAGCGTGTCTTCATCCGTCGGGGCTTGAGGGTAAAGCCCGACCAGGCTCAAGCGGTTCTGGGTGATGGTGCCGGTCTTATCCGAGCACAGGACATCCATCCCGGCGGCCTCTTCGATGGCCGCGAGTTGGGTGACCAGCACCCCTGCATGGGCCAATTCCCGTGCCCCCAGCGCGGTCGCCAGGGTGAATGTGGCCGGCAGGGCAATGGGTACCGAGGCCACGAGCAGGATCAGCACAAAGGAGAGCGTCTCTAACGCGGAAAAGTGTTGGACAAAGAGCGCATACCCCAGCACGACCACGGCCAGCACGCCATCCAGCGCAATGAGCGCCCGCACCACGCCGAAAATGACCTGTTCCATCTGGCTGGGGTGCTTGGCTTCCTGCACCAGTTGTGCTACCCGCCCGAAGCGGGTGTGCAGGCCGGTTGCTACGACTTCCACCGTGGCTTCGCCGCGCTGAACCAACGTGCCGGCAAACGCCATCTGACCAACGCCAACCTCAACCGGCAGCGACTCGCCCGTTAGCACTGCTTGATCCACTTGCAGGTTACCTTCGAGCACGCGCACATCGGCCGGAAGGATATCCCCCATGCGGATATGGAGGACATCGCCCGGCACAATCTGTTCCGCCGTCAAGACCTGCCAGGCGCCGTCCCGCAGGATGCGCACCTTCAATTTGAGATCCTGGCGCAGCAGGGCCAACGCCTCGGCGGCGTTCTTTTCCTGCCAGGTGCTCAAGAGCGCGTTGAAGACCAAAAGAGCAGCAATGATCAGTCCTTCCACATAATGGGTCAGGATCACCTCAATGAGGAGGGTGACCTCCAACATCCAGGGCACCGGCCCCCAAAATTTCTTCAGCAGGTTGCGCCATAATTGGGGTTTGGGCTCGGGGATGGCGTTCGGCCCATATTGGCGCAGGCGGTCTGCTGCTTCGGCTGTGGTCAATCCCTGCAACGTAGCGGTATTGGGTTGACTCATGATGGACGTTCCTCAATGGGTGGAATAATGTCCGCTGTGGGAGGGTGGCGCCAAGCCGGGAGCAACGCGCGCCAGGTGCCCACATGCGCCCGCACCACGGCCAGCGCCACCGCCGGCAGGTCCAGGGGTTGGGGGTAAATCAGATAGCGCGGTTCCCAGCGCGGGCGGAATTTGGCTTTAAACGCATGGAGCCCCTGATAGTTGTAGAAGCGCGCGAGGTTGCGGTAGAGTGAGCGCAAAGCACGTTCAATGACCGGATCATCAGAATGTTCTCCCACGCCGGCCAATGCGCTCAAGCCCAGGTCAAACACAGCGTATCCCATTCCCTTGGCCCATTCCAGCAGCGAGACAAAGAGAAAATCCATGGTGCCACTTTCAGTACGACGGCGGTGGCGCATCAGGTCTACGCTCACCCCCTGAGGTGGGAGGCCAGGGATCAGGCTGGCAAAGGCACTGATGCGTCCCTCGGCGGTGCGGATCACCATCACCGGGCTCTGACGCAGGTATTCGTCATCGAACCAGCCCAGTGAAAAGCGTAATTCGGCCATTCCCCGTGTGCTCAGCCATTCATCGCTGACGGCCCGTAGTGCTTCCAGCAGTGCGTGGTCTAGGGGCGGTGGGTGGAACACAGCCGTGTGCCCCAGGCGGGTGAAGCGATTCTTGACATTACGGAATTCTTTATTAGCACGCCCCTCCAGGCTGAAGGTGACTAAATCTACCAGCGCTTCCTGGCCGATCTTCAAGGCGTTAAACCCGGCCGCGGCATAGGCTTCCAGGGTCTCCGGCAAGGTTTGGTAGAACGCAGCCAGCCAGTCATTGTGAGCGCAGAAAGCCTGAAAGGCCCGAATGGCGTCAGCCAGGTCGGCCGGTGGTCCAATGGGATCGCCCAGGGCCAGGGCAACGCGCCCATGGAGGGAAAAGGCCACCACCGAACCGCCGGGGGTAAAAAAATAGGCCTTGTCATTCAGCAGCGCCAGGCGAGCCAGTGGCGTGCGTCCCTGCGTTGCAACAATTTCGGCGGCCCGCGCCCGCTCGGCGGGGGTGGCGGGGGCGCGCAACACCACCGGACGCAAGAGCATCCACAGGCTGTAGCCGAAGGTTGTAACCGCAACCACGTAGATCGAATCTAGAAAATAACGTCCGAAATGGGTCACCGGCCCGGGGCCGGGTGGGGTGAACTGCACGAACATGCGCACGGTCTGCACCAAGGCGGCGGGAAGGTCAAACTGGGTGTGAAAATGACGGTCGAGCAGGTAAAAGCCCAACGTTCCATATACCAGAGTAAAGAGGAAAGCACTGAGTAGCACTTGTATCCCCTGGCGCACCGAAGGCGGGTCAGAGCGAGCATGAAAGCGATGGCGAAGTAGCCAGAGCAGCAGCGCCAGCGCCGCGGCCAGACCGGCCTCCTCATAATCCAGACCTTTGAGCAGATGTCCTAGTGCCGAGAGGATCAACACCCCCAACGTCAACACCCAGGCGGCATATTTGTGCCGCCACAAGCTGCGGGACAGTAAAAGCAAAGCGAACCCAGCCAGGGTTACGGCCAGACGGCTACCGGTGCGCACCTCCAGCACCATAAACCGATCCAATACTCGCAAGCGCGCATGCAACGCAGGCGAGAGGGCCGAGAGGACGTTGACCACACCCATCAATGCGACCAGCAGGGCAATGAGCGACCCCCCCCACTGCTCTAACCCGATTTCGATACGGTTTACCCAACGTGACGCAGGCGAATGGGATTGCGGCATTTAGACCCTCTCGATAACCCGACAAAAGAAATCCGATAGATAAGATTAAGCCGTTCGCATTATAATTTTACCACTCTGAAGGAACCTTGCTTCGGTCGTTGGACTGAATGGGAGGGCT
>NZ_JBWGPQ010000028.1:0-35249 GCF_056331585.1 Thermanaerothrix sp. | reverse complement strand
GAAATATGGAAAAGTTCAATGTACGTATTGGTGTTCATGTCGTAGTTGCAGTCGCCTCGATCCGTTAGTGGATACTGAAATATACTTACGGGCCGCCTCGGAAACAGGTAGAAATGAGTTGCAGTCGCCTCGATCCGTTAGTGGATACTGAAATACTCAGGTGCCCAATCGGAAGTTGCGGATCGGTACGGTTGCAGTCGCCTCGATCCGTTAGTGGATACTGAAATGTCCATCAGCGGACGGGGCTTTTGAGCAATAATTTAGTTGCAGTCGCCTCGATCCGTTAGTGGATACTGAAATCCCACGGCGGCGCTCCATAAACGATTTGGAACGCTCCGTTGCAGTCGCCTCGATCCGTTAGTGGATACTGAAACAGGGTGGATGTCCCCTTTGGATATGCGAGCCGATGAATGCGCTTGGGGTGTAGCCGCCCAGAGCACACCTTGAGAGGACCGGGATGGTGGGCGCTCCGGTAAGCGCAAAAACTCCGGTGGTGCAAATGACGCACAAAACACGCCCGAAAGGGAGATGCAGTCCGTGCGTAAGATTGCCCGGAGTTTTTTTTTATGTCTATTCCTCTCCACTCGGTTTCCGTGATAGGTTTCCCCCGTTTCAGGCTGGCTTAATCCAAAGCGCGTATAATCTAGCCTGTCTATGTTCCTGCGTTTCTTCCTCCGCCGGCTCGCCTGGCTGGGTCGGATGTTCTTATACCTTGCTCTCCTCTTGGCGGCGTTGCTCTCCCTCCAGGCCGGCGATCTCATTCGCGAGGATGTGCCTTCCCAAGTGCGCCAGTTCACCCGCCCCTGGGAGTTCGATTACGTCTCCTGGACGCTGGACGCCTTATGGGCAAAAGAACGGCAGACCGTGCTTGACCTGCCGCGCTACCTCACCCCCGCCCAACAGCGCCAGGCCGTGCTGGATTACCTTGACCTGGTGCGCCAACTCGACCGGGTCGAAGCCGATATCGCCGATGTTTACGCCAACCCCGCAGTCCAAAATCCGCAGGTGCTCACTGCCCCGCTGGTGGCACAACGCGAGCGCGTGCTGGCCCAGTGGCAGCGCCAGCGCCTGCTGGCCGAGGCCGTCCTCGAGCATCAGATCAGCACCGTGATCGCCGATCTGGGGCTGAGCCTGGGAGGGCAGCCCATCCCTCCCTTGCTCTACCATGTCACCCCGTTGCCTATGGCGCTCATTGTCTCCCCGCGCACGGTCATCCGCCAAGATGCCGATATCTCCCTCCAGCCTGATCTCAGCCTGGAGACCATCACCCACCTGGAGCAGGTCGTCGAACGCGGGTTGAACGTCTCGGCGCTGGTGGTGCCGGTCGGTGGTATCGGCATCTACCCGACGATGGTCATGCGCTCGGATAATCTGCCCTGGCTGGTGGAAACAGTGGCGCATGAGTGGATCCACAACTACCTTACCCTGCGCCCGCTCGGCCTGCTTTACGCAGCTTCCCCCCAAATGCGCACGATCAACGAAACCACCGCCAGCCTGGCCGGCAAAGAGATTGCCCGCGCCGTCCTGGCCCGCTATTACCCCGAATTTCTACCCGCGGAAACGGAAAACGAAGCCCATCCGCCATCCTCCGATGGCGGCGCAGCCAAGGCGTTTGATTTTCGCGCCGAGATGCACACCACGCGCGTCACCGTGGATGCCCTGCTCGCCGCGGGGAAGGTAGAAGAAGCCGAGGCGTATATGGAAGCGCGGCGGCGCTTCTTTTGGGAGCATGGCTATCCTATCCGCCGGCTCAATCAGGCTTATTTTGCCTTCTACGGGGCCTATGCCGATACCCCCCTCGGCCCCCAGGGGCAAGACCCGGTGGGCGAGGCCGTGCGCACCCTGCGCGCCCGTTCCCCCGACCTGGCGACCTTTTTGCGCCGCGTTGCCTGGGTTACCTCATATGAGGGCTTGCAGCGCCTGCTGGCGCAAACGGGCAGCTAATCGGCGGAACTAAAGGTCGTAATCGTCCGCACCCAGGTCGCCGCCCGCTTCGTCGCTCCCCAGTTCGGGAATCTCGCGCTCGATATCCTCTGGGCTCTGGCCGGCTTCGAGGCGGCTGACCACCTCATCGAACACATCGCCCAGGTCTTCGCCGACCTCCTTGCTCATCTGGCGCATCATCCGCCCCAGGGTTTTGGGGTCGTCTTCCAGGCCGGCCAGTTTGCTCGGGTCGACCAGGTCTTCCAGGCGGCTTTCCTCCGAACGCGCCACCCGCACCCGCCCGATGCGCCGCTGGACGTTGCTACTGCCGCAGTGCGGGCAGGTCACGGCGCGCGTTCCGTATTCGGCGTAGGTCATGAACACCTCAAACCGTTTACGGCAATCCAGGCAGCGGTACTCGTAGGTTGGCACGGATGTGACTCCTTGGGCAATGGGAATGAATCAAATCAATTATAATCAAAGGTATATCAGAAAAAAGTAAGAATGCCCGCCCCGCTGAGGACATCGAATGGAACCTGCGCTGGATGAACCCCTGTTCTTCGAACTGACCCGCCCCCAACCCTTGCTGATCGTGCTTTCGGGACCCTCCGGGGTGGGCAAGGATACCGTCTTACAGGCGCTCAAAAAGCGCAACCTGCCACTCCATTTTGTGGTCACCGCCACCGACCGCCCCCCGCGCCCGGGTGAGGTGGATGGCGTGGATTACATCTTCGTTTCGCATGAGGAATTCGAGCGCATGATCGCCGCCGATGAGATGCTGGAGTACGCCGTGGTGTACGGTGATTACAAGGGCGTGCCCAAGGCGCAAATTCGCCAGGCGCTGGCCAGCGGTAAGGATGTCATCCTGCGTGTGGATGTACAGGGCGCGGCACGCCTGCGCGCGCTCTGCCCCGAGGCCGTGCTGATCTTCCTTGCCCCGGCCAACGTGCGCGAATGGTACCAGCGCCTGATCAACCGCCACAGTGAGACGCCCGAAACGCTTCAGCGGCGCATCGAGGCGGTACGGCGCGAACTGACCTACCTGGATATGTTCGATTACGTAGTGGTCAATCGCCAGGATCACCTGGAGCAGGCCGTGGATCAGATCGTGGCCATCATCCAGGTGGAGCACCTGCGTGTCCACCCCCGCCGGATTACGCTATGACCCACCCCCCCATTGATCCTTCTCCTGAAACCCCTGGCGCCGTGCGCATCTACTGGCACCTGCCGGCGCGGCGTCCTTATGTGACCTATCTGATGCTGGCCTCGTGCATCCTGATCTACCTGGGGCAGATGCTGAGCCAGACTCTCTTCGGCGGCGACCTGCTGATTGCGCTGGGCGCCAAGGTCAATAGCGCCATCGTGCAAGGGCAATATTGGCGCCTGCTCACCCCTTTGTGGCTGCATGGCTCGATCCTGCACCTGCTCTTTAACATGTACGCACTGTGGGTGATCGGCGCTGGCCTGGAACGCTATTACGGCCACGGGCGCTACCTGGCGCTGTATCTGCTCAGCGGGTACGCCGGCAACGTCGTCTCGTTCCTGATGTCGCCGGAACCTTCGGTGGGGTCATCCACCGCCATCTTCGGCCTGTTGGCGGCGGAAGCCGTCTTTATCTACCAGAATCGCCATCTCTTTGAGAACGCACGGGGAATGCTGATGAACATCGGGGGGATCCTGCTGGTGAACCTAATTTTGGGTCTTTCGCCGCAGATTGATAACTGGGGTCACCTTGGCGGGTTGATCGGTGGGCTGGCGTTTGCCTGGTCGGCCGGGCCGGTGTGGGAGACGACCTATCAGATGAACGGCTACCACCTGACCAATCGGCGCAAGGGCAGCCAGGCGTTGTGGGTGGGGCTGGGGGTAGCGGTGGTTTTCACCCTGCTGGTGGTGCTGCGGGTGGGATGGCTTTAGGGGGATGACCAGGGGGTATGCCTGCGGCGAGCTCCCGTTCCGCCTCGTTACATGATGCGATTGGACTGTTGACTGTCCTGCTGATCGGGCTGGGGTTGCGCCTTTACCGCCTGCCAACCCAATCCTTCTGGGTGGATGAAATAGGGGTGTGGAGCGCTTCGATCCAGCCCGATCTGACGGGGGCGCTGGCAGTGGCCAAGGGGCACGTCATGGCCATGCCGCTGCACTACCTGCAAACCTGGCTGGCAGCGCGTTTGGGGTTGAGCGGCGGGTGGCTGCGCTTGCCGGATGCCCTGTGGGGCACCGCCAGCATCTACCTGGGCTATGGCCTGGCGCGCCATTACGCCGACCGCCGCACGGCCCTGCTGACCGCCGGGTTATTGGCGCTTTCGCCCACCTTGATCATGTATGCCCAGGAACTGCGTTTTTACGCTACACTGGTCTTTTTCTACCTGGCGGTGATTCTGGCTGGCCTTAATGCCCTTCAAACTGGCCATGCCCGCGCCTGGCTGGTCTTTACCCTGATCGGCGTTATCGGTTTGCTGTTCCACATTTACACCATTTTCGGGCTGGGGGTGGTATGGAGCGAGGCGCTACGCCGCCGCCTATGGGCCCAAGATCGCCGCGCCTGGCGCTTTTTACTGCTCAGCACGATTGGGTTGACGCTGGGGTTGGCCGGTAGCGCGATTTATTTTGGCGGTGTGCCGGGCTACCGCGTGCCCCTTTTTGCCCAAACCACGTTGGTGACTTTCCTGCTGGGGGGGATGGGGTTGTTACCCTTATTTCCCCTCCAAGGATGGGGGTGGCTGTGGTTTGTCTTGGTCGCGCTGGCGGCTTTGGGCGGGCTTGTCATCGTGGTAAGGCAGCGCGGGGGTGCCCTGCTGAGCGCGTTAGGCATCAACCTGTTGGCAGTGGGGCTGATTGTGGCGATGAACGCCTATCGTCACTACTTCGTTCACAGCCGTCAGATCCTCTTTCTCACCTTCTGGGTAGCCCTGCTAGCAGCACGGGGCCTTACTGCCGCGCTATCCTGGGTAGAACGACGCTGGCGGCGGGCTGGCTCTCTCCCGGCGATTGGCCTGCTGCTCCTGGGGCTGAGCGCGGCACCGGCGCTCCGACAGTATTATGCCCTGCACAAGACCCCCGTGTACGATCTGCACCCGTTGCTGGCCACTTTATGGCAACCGGGGGAGAGTATTTGCGTCATCCCGGATTATGACAC
The DNA here is from genome assembly GCF_056331585.1 of Thermanaerothrix sp. NCBI lineage: Bacteria > Bacillati > Chloroflexota > Anaerolineae > Anaerolineales > Anaerolineaceae > Thermanaerothrix > Thermanaerothrix sp. The sequence continues at coordinate 30,190 of NZ_JBWGPQ010000028.1, read as the reverse complement.
CCACGTCTTCTGGTATTACTGGCAGGACGACCTGAGTATCGCTCTCCGTCCCTGCGATGCCGCAACCGCTCGGCAAGACCCCACGGTGCGTTGGGTACTGGCCGACCCAGGCCTGGATTTGAGCGATACCTTTATCCAATATGAGCGATCGCCCTGGAACACCCTTTACCCCAAAACCCTGTGGGTGCGGCGATGAGATATCCGGCCTATTGAACCGCCACTAAGCCCATACTACGATTAAAATCGAGCACGGTTCCTTCAATTTCCCCCTTCCTTATTCGTGAACTGAACAGGTGATTCTCGCTAGAGTTGCACGCATCCCGCAGCGCAGTCAGGCGCTTGCGGCGGTTTGGTTTTTCTCTCCTTAACTGAGGGAGGACCATGAAAAAGTCCCTGTTTCTGAATCTCCTGATCGTCCTGATCCTCATCGTGCTCACCGTGGGTGGATGATGGGCTACCGGTGGTCGAAGATGGGCTGAAGATTGGGCTGGATGAGGATACCCTGGCCACCCTCAACGGCCTGGTTGAGGTGATAGACCGCCAGCCGGGCCATTGGGAAAGCGTCGGCACCGAGATTCTCACGTCCATCTACCTTTTCAAAACGTGCTAAAGCGATTTTCGCTCCGCGGCGGGCAGATGCTGGATACCGGCTGGTCGGCGAATCGCTTCGTTTCCGGGAAGCGGCCCATCCTGCTGGAGGCGGAGATCGTACCGCAAGGTTCGGTTTGGGGTCTTGCTACCGATATCGCGACCCATAGCGACCGCGAAGAAACCTGGTCGGTGGATGTGCTGTGTATCAATCCGACCGTGGTGAAAACGGTGCCCGAGGGGTGGTAGCGCCCTGCATTGCCATGACCAACCGGCAACGGTGCAACCTTTGCCCTGTCGCCTCATCTAAAAAGCAGAACACCCTATTTTTTGGTCCAGGAGTACAGATGATGGGACAGCGCAAAGGGACGTCACGATCAACGCGTGCGCCGAGAACCGGGTTGCCCCTATGGGCGTGGATTGCCGTGATTGGGGTGATTGCGTTGGGCGTGATCGCGTTGCCCAACTTATGGCGTGCTCAGCCAACCCACACGCTGCCCGCGGAAGTGGATGTGGCGCAGGCGGCAACCTTGCGTGATCAGGGCGCGTTGGTGCTGGATGTGCGCGAGCCGGAGGAATGGGCGGAATATCACATCCCTGGCGCCACGTTGATCCCGCTGGGGCAACTGGCGGCGCGGGTGGATGAGGTGCCGCGCGATCGCCCGGTGCTGGTTTACTGCCGTTCGGGCAACCGCAGCCAGGAAGGGCGGGATATCCTGCTGCGGGCCGGCTTCACCCAAGTGACCAGCCTGCGCGGCGGGATCAAAGCCTGGGCGGCGGCGGGCCTGCCCACGGTCAGCGGGCCGTAGGAGAGAAGGGTAAAAAAGCCTAAAAGCGCTTCCCAAGTCCAGGGAAGCGCCTTTGGGTTTAACGCCAGAACGAGTGGTGATCTGTTTCCATCTCAACCCCAACGGGGGAAAATTCGCATTGGGTCAAAGGCATCCAGCATTTCCGGGAACGGATCGAGGCGACTGCGACTAAAAACAGGGGGAGAGGTGCGAAAAAAATGCCTCCTCTGCCCCGCGGTTTGATGTCACCCCGCCGGGCGCACGGCTCTGCGCACCAGCGCAGCAACCTGTTCCTCCACCGCGGGGGTCAATTCCAGCAGCGCAAAGGCAGTGGGCCACATGAGGCCCTCATCGAGGTGCGCCGCATCGGTGAAACCGAGGGTGGCATAGCGCGTCTTGAATTTCTGCGCGGCCTGGAAGAAGCATACCACCTTGCCCCCCTGGGCGTAGGCGGGCATGCCATACCACAGCCGCGGGGTGGCGCTGGCGCTGCCGGTGGTGGGCGTGCTGGCGCTGCTATTAGCCTCGGCGGATCTGGTCTTTGCGGCCCGTTTGCAGGCGGTGCTCGATGCCCTGCGGCTGGAGCGCCTGCCCGAAACGCTGTTCCGCCTCTTTTATGTGGGAGTGCTGACGATCCTCTTCTACGGCACCCTGCTCCATGCCATTCATCCGATCTGGGCGGTGCGCCCCACCGCGGCGGATCAGGGGCTCATCGCGCCGTTCCTGGGGTGGGTGGAAACGGCCATCGTCCTCGGGAGCGTCAACGCACTGTTCCTGTTCTTTGTAATCCTGCAATTCCGCTACCTATTCGGCGGGCAGGCCAATATCCACGCCGCTGGTTTCACCTATGCCGAGTATGCCCGCCGCGGCTTTGGCGAGTTGGTGGTCGTGGCACTGATCAGCCTGGGGTTGATCCTGGTGTTGCACACCCTCAGCCGACGCGAAACCCTGCTTCACCGGAACGGATTTATCGTCTTGAGCGGCTTGTTGGTGGTGCTGGTCCTGGTCATTTTGGCTTCGGCGTGGCAGCGGTTGAGCCTCTATGAGCAGGCCTACGGCTTCACGCGGCTGCGCACCTACGCTCACCTGTTCATCCCCTGGTTGGGGCTGGCGCTGTTGGTGACCTTGGGCTTATTGCTCACCCACCAGATGCGGCGGGTGGCGGTGGCGGCATTGCTGTGGGGGCTGGGGTTTGGGCTGTTGGTCGGGCTGTGGAATGTGGATGGTTGGGTGGTGCGCCAAAACGTGCAGCGTGCGGTGAGCGGCCAGGAATTGGATGGGGATTACCTGCAAACCCTCTCTGCAGATGCCGTGCCCGAACTCATCCGCCAAGCCCAAAGGCCCGATGTGCCCGCCGCGGCGCGCGAGGCGCTGCTGATCGGGCTGGCCTGCCGCGCGACACAGGCGCAACCCGTAGTGACGCCCTGGCCCGCGTTCCATCTGAGCAAGGCCCGCGCGGCGCAGGACTTAACGCGTTATGCGGCACTATGGCAGGTGTACAAGGTCAAGGCTGATGCCGAGGGCCGCTTTGTGGAGCGGAACGGCGTGCGCCACCTCTGCCGCACGGGAGGCGGGTGGGATTGAGCGGCGAGCGTCACGCCCTGCGATGGACGCAGGCCGGGGATGAGGCAAGGACAGGCAATGCGGGGAACATCGGCGTGTCGGCGTCCCAACCGCAGGCAAACCTGCCTCAAAGAAAACCTGCTCCACCAGCGCGCCCGCTTGCCGACTCGGTCAATTTATGCTAGAATCTAAAACACCAACAGCCGGAGGGATGGCCGAGTGGTTTAAGGCGCCTGTCTTGAAAACAGGTGTGGGGCTAACGCCTCACCGTGGGTTCGAATCCTACTCCCTCCGCTGGCCCTGATTGTGGGGAGGTGCCAGAGAGGTCGAATGGGGCCGCCTGCTAAGTGGTTGTCGGGGGTTAAAACCTCGACCGCGGGTTCGAATCCCGCCCTCCCCGCCATAAATTGCCCGCCATGACGGCGGGCATATTTTTTATCTAACCCGGGTAAAGGCCGAGATCACATTCGCTCCCAAATGTTGGGCGATTGTTAGGTTGATGGGCTTGCTTATCCCTTTGCTCTGTGGGAGAATTACAAATGAAATGGTGATTGTCTGGTCAATGCAAGCGAGCGGGTGTGGTTTTTAATGGTGTTTTAGAATTGCCCGGCGTTTTGGCAACGGATCGAATCCTGTTACTCAGGCGCCGGGTGTAGAGAGGGGAAAAGGGCCCGGCATGCGTTGGGTGGGAAGTCTGCGTTTCCGTTTGGTCATTTTAGTCCTGATGGGCGCTCTGCCCCTCATCGGCCTGGGGCTCGTCGGCGTGGCCCAAAGCCGTGCAGAAGCCATGCAACAAACCAGCCAGATGGCGCTCAACCTGGCGCAGTTAGCCGCTACGTCCCAAGAAGCCATCATCAATCAGGGGCGCGAGACCCTGATGTTGGTGGCGCGGATGACAGCGGTGCAAAACCTGGACCGTGTCGCCTGCAATACGCTCTTACGCGAACTCTACTACGCCCATCCCGCTTACGATTTGGTGGGGGTGACCGATACCGAGGGCAATCTGGTGTGCGCCTCCATCCCGTATGGGCAGGCGGTGAATTACAGCGACCGCGATTGGTTTCAAGCCACCCTGCGGAGCGGTGGATTCACCGTTGGCACCTTTGTGATTGGACGAATCACCGGTTTGCCGGCCCTGCCCCTGGCTTTTCCGCTCAAAACCGCTGATCAAGGCACCCGCGGCGTGGTCTTCCTGACTATTAACGCGCGCTATCTGATCAACCTACTGGCTAACTTGGATTTACCCACTGCCACCACCGTGACCGTGTTGGATAGGAACGGCACCGTCTTGGCGCGTTACCCGCAGGATGTGGTTATGTTTGGCCGCTCGTTGGCGGATCGCCCCCTGGTGCAGCGGGGCATGGTCCAACTCCGCCCCGGCGTTAGCGAAGACATTGGATTAGATGGGATCAGGCGCCTTTACGGTTACACCCCGCTTACCGCGGCAAACGAGGTGTGGGGCTTTCTATATGTGGGTATCCCGGTTGCAGTGGCTTACGCCGGGGTCAACCGTACCCTGAATGCCCTGCTCTGGCTGATGGTAGGGGCCACGTTGCTGACGATGATCCTGGCCTGGGTGTGGGGGGAGTGGCTGGTCACGCGGCGGGTACACCACATCTTGAGCGCCTTGCGCCGCCTGATCGGGGGAGATCTGACCGCGCGTACGGGGCTAAAGACCAGCACCGACGAAGTGGATCGCATTGGGCAGGCCGTTGACACCCTGGCGGATGCCCTGGAGCAACGCGAGGCCCTGCGTCAGCAGGCGGAGGCGGCTCTGCGCGAGAGCGAGGCGCGCTTCCGCCGCCTGGCCGAGAACGCGCCGGATCTCATCTACCGCTACCGGGTGTGGCCGGAACCGGGGTTTGAGTACATTAGCCCGGCTGCCACAACCATTGTGGGGTACACCCCGGAAGAACACTACCGTGATCCGAACCTGGGGCTGCGGCTGGTGCACCCTGAAGATCGTCCACTGTTGGAAAAAATCGCCCGTGGTGATATACCCCCCGGTGCACCACTGGAACTACGCTGGATTCATAAGGACGGGCATATCGTGTGGGTTGAGCAGCGCAACGTCCCGGTCTTTGATGCCGAAGGCCGCCTGATTGCCATTGAGGGCATCGGACGGGATGTGACGGCGCGCAGAGAGGCGGAAGAAGCCCTGCGCGAGGCGCATCGAGCGCTGGAACGTGCTCAAGCCATCGCGCACCTGGGCTCGTGGGCCTTTGATTTGGTCACCAATCGCTTGACCTGGTCCGACGAGATGTATCGTATTCTAGACCTGGATCCTCATCTCGAACCCTCGTATCTGGCATTCATGGCATGTGTGCATCCCGACGACCAGGTCCAGGTGGAGCAAGCGTGGCAAGCCGGGCTGGCCGGTCAGCCCTCCACCCTGGAATTTCGCCTCATCCTGGGTGACCGCATCAAATGGGTAGAGGAGCGGATTGAGATCGAACGCGACGCCAACGGGGTGCCGCTGCGCCTGGTGGGCTACACCCAGGACATCACACTGCGCAAAGCGGCTGAACATCAGATTCAAACTCAGTTGGAGATCCTGCGCGCGCTTTATGAGGGAGCACAACGCCTGGCGAGCAGTCCCAACCTGGGCGATGTCGCCACCGCCGCGGCGCGGGCCTGCGTGGAGCTCTTCGGCTTGCAGGTGGCCTGGGTGGGCTTGGCCGAGAACGATGGGCGGGTGCGCCTGCTCAGCCAGTATCCCCCTGACCACCCTTACCCCCGCAGCATCCGCCTGCGCTGGGATGAGACCCCGGAAGGGATGGGGCCGGTGGGGCGGGCGATCCGCAGTGGGCAGCCCCAAATCACCCCCGACCATGCCAGCGACCCGCGTTTTATGCCCTGGCGCGAGGTGGCCCTCAGCCTGGGGCTGCGCAGCAGCGTCGCCCTGCCGCTGATCAACCGCGGGCGGGTGCTGGGCGCGCTGGCGCTCTACAGCGACCGCGTCAACTTCTTTGATGACGAGCACCTAGCCCCTCTGCAAACCTTTGCCCATCAGGTCGCCGCTGCGTTGGAAAATGCCCATCTCTATGAAGAAGCCCATCGGCGTCTGGAACGGGTGCAGGCGTTGCGGCGGATTGATATGGCTATCACCTCCAGCCTGGATCTGCGCCTGACGCTGGAAGTCGCGCTGGATGAGATCATGGAGCAACTGCAGGTGGATGCGGCGTGCGTGCTGCTGCACGACCCGCGCACCAGCACCCTGGATTATTTCCTGGGGCGCGGTTTCCGCACCCCGGCCTTGCAGTACACGCATCTGATGTGGGGAAAGGGGCTGGCCGGGCGGGCGGCGCAAGAACGGCGGCTGATTCACATCCCCGATCTCAGCGCGCGCCCGGATCTCTTCCTCAACTCGCCCGATTTCGCCGCCGAGGGGTTTGTGGTTTATTACGCCGTGCCGCTGATCGCTGAGGGACAGGTGAAGGGGGTGTTGGAACTGTTCCAGCGGCAAGCGGTCGAACGGGATGACGAGTGGCGCGAGTTTTTGGAGGTACTGGCCGGGCAGTTGGGCATTGCCATTCACAATGCCACCCTGCTGGCCAACTTGCAACAGACCACCCAGGCGCTCTTGCGCGCCTACGATGCCACCATTGAGGGCTGGTCGTATGCCCTTGACCTGCGGGATAAGGAAACCGAGGGGCACACCCAGCGGGTGACCGAGCTTGCCCTGCGTCTGGCGCGCGCGCTGGGCCTCGGCGGCGAGGCCCTGGTGCACCTCCGCCGTGGCGCCCTGCTCCATGACATTGGCAAGATGGGCGTGCCTGATCGCATCCTACACAAGCCCGGGCCGCTCACGGAGGAGGAATGGGCGCTGATGCGCCAACACCCGGTGTTGGCCTACGAGATGCTGTCGCGGGTCGAGTACTTACGGCCGGCGCTGGATATTCCGTACTGCCACCACGAGAAATGGGATGGGACGGGGTATCCGCGCGGGTTGAAGGGGGAGGAGATTCCGCTGGCGGCGCGCATCTTTGCCGTGGTGGACGTGTGGGATGCGCTGACCAGCGACCGGCCCTACCGCGGGGCGTGGACACGGGAGCAGGCCATTGCCTACCTGCGCGAGCAGGCGGGGAAGCATTTTGATCCCCACATCGTCGAGATCTTCCTGCGCGAGGTGCTGGGAGAGGAATGAACCACGAGGTGCCCATGAGGTGCGCTATCTGGTGGTAGGGGGAGACGTCATTGCCCTGCGCGGTTTCCTGCGGTTATATCAAATCCTCATTCTCTTCAATTTCCCCTAACATAAAATACCCCGCCACGAACGCCGCAGCATTCACCCCCAGCAGGGTGCGGTTGATAGAGGTTCTTAAGTGCCAATTCAGATCATGCGGGGTAGCCAGGTAAATGGCCAACAATCCCAGTAGGTAAAGTCCAGCCGTCAGTAAGGCTACGTGTGCCGCCGAGGGTAACGCACGCCGTTGTAGAATCAGCCCAGTCACGATAAATAGAAGAACCAGGATACCCCCGTACAGGTAAGGATAAGCCATACGCAGGATGGTCTCTAATGACCCATCGCCCAAGCGGGTCAGCAGTCTCGCTACACTCCCCGCACTGCCGAGTTGTAAGTCATTGTTTAACCCCCATAGCGCCTTTTTTACGTTCCACAACCCCATCGGCACGGCCATCAGCCCGACATAGATCCAAGTCGCTTTTGGCGTGAGAGCCTCTAACCAACGTCTTACCCGGCCGAATTTTCTTCCCCGCCAAGCCGCGATTCCCCAGGCGATCAGAGAGACCAGGGAGGCAAGGTTGCCCTCATTCTTAATGTGGGGAAGCAAAGCCAAGGCGGTAAACCCGAGAAGAAAATCGAGGTCATCTTCGGAGTGCAGCGCTCGCCCGATAAAAAGCAACGCCAGCGCCAGGTAAAGCGCCAAGTGGGCGTCCATATAACCGTTCCAGAGCCACCCCCCCAAGCTGAACGGCAAGACCGTCAGCAGGAAGAGAAACGCGATTCGCTGACGCGCCAGGGCAAACAACCCCAGGAAGGCCGGCCCCAGCGCCAGCCATAGTGCCGCCTTAGGCAGGTACTCGTTCCAGTAGCCGCGCAGGGTGGTCAGTTGTGCTGCCAAGGTCGGGATCAGGTTGGGGTAATCGGGGTGCGAAAAGACCAAGGAAGGGTGCTGCAGCCCGGTTTCCGGCCCCAACGCCCCGGCGACGTAGATCATACGGGCATGGAAAAACCAGATGGAACGCGCGTCCCAGTCTTGCAATGGTTGGGTGAGGATGGGGACGGCGTAGAGCAGGGTCAAAAGGCCTGGCCCGATCCAGGCCAGGCTCGACCCCAGGGCCAGGTTCCCCGCCCGCCTGGCGCGCGCAAGCGTCACCCCCAGGTGCACCAGTCCGACCCCGGCCAGGGCTGCGCTTATCCCCATGGCCAGGCCCAGGTTGTGCACCAGCAGTACCAGGGCGTAATTCAGCAGCAGGCCGCTGAGCCAGGCCAACGCCAGCAGGGGCAAGAGGGCAATGCAGCCATCCCGGCGCACCAGGCGCCGCCACAAGGGTGCCAGGCCCACCCAACCCAAGCCTATCAGTGCCAGCACCCAGCCGGCCAGATAAAGCAGGGTTAGGATGAGATCAAGGGCAATGTGCCAACGCGACATGTTCCCTCTGAGCCATCAGGGTGCATCCGGCGGGTAGGGTTTCGCTTTGGTGCAGGTACAGCCAGTACGGTGAGGTCCTTTCCAGCCGCCGCGGCCAGGTGATCTCGATGATGCGCTGCTGAAATAATGCATTGTCCATCAATGCGGGGGAGAGACGATAGGTGGTTGCACCCGCTTCGGCCAGCAATTCGGCGGTCTGACGGGCTTCTTGAGGCACGGCGTCTAACCCGCTCCCAGGTGTATTGACGACAATGACCAGATCTCTAGTATCCATGGCCAGATTGAGCGTGCTGTCGCGCAAGGCTGCCCAGGTATCCACCACCCCGGTGGTCAGCAAAAGCACAGCAGCTAGCGCGGCCACCAGTGGGGGGAGCAGCCGGCGGCGCATGAGCACCAGCCAGACAGCCAGCCCCAGGAAAAGCACCGCTAGCACCTTGGACCCATAGCGTAGGTGCAACAGCAACCAGCCGCCCCACAGCGCCAGGGGCAATCCCAGGCGGTGCCAGGAGCGGGTGAGCGGCCTCTGAGACGAGGAGGGTTCAGACGACATGGGTGAGACCTTCAAACAGGTGTGGGCTCAGCAAGCCCGTGCAAGGCAATTATACCGGAGAGCGCTGGAAAACATCCTTGTGCCCTGTGCGAGGGCCGCAGATAGGCGCGTCTTGCTCCCCAGGCCGACCGCAGGCCAGTATAATTCATTTCCGGTGGGCCGCTCGTGAGCCCAAGCCCGCCGGCCCTAGCCCCGCCGGAGGTTACTATGATCCTCAGCGCCAGCCGCCGTACCGATATCCCAGCCTTCTACACGCCCTGGTTCATCCATCGCGTGCGCGCCGGGTATTGCACCGTCCCCAATCCTTTCAACCGCCGCCAGGTGAGTTACGTCTCACTGCGGCCCGCGGAGGTGGATGTCATCGTCTTTTGGACGCGCAATCCTGCCCCGCTCATCCCTTATCTAGATGAACTGGATGAACGGGGTTTGCGCTATTACTTTCAATACACGGTGCTGGATAACCCGCGCGCCCTCGATCCCAAGTCGCCACCGTTGCCGGCAGCCTTGAACACCTTCCGCCGCCTGGCCGAAAAAATTGGGCCGCAGAAGGTGATCTGGCGTTACGACCCCATCATCTTCACCCCTCACACGGATGTGGCGTTCCACCGCGACGCCTTTACCCGCATTGCCGCGGCCCTGTGTGGATACACCTGCCGCGTGGTGATCAGCATTCTGGATCGCTACCCCAAGGCCGCCAAGCGCCTGGCCGCGCTCGAGCCCCACGGCTACCCACTCGATGAAGAGGTCATCCAGACCCCCGCTTTCGAGCACCTGATGCGCGATTTGGTCGCCATCGCCGCTCAGCACGAGATGGAGATCGTCAGTTGTGCCGAAGATCTCGACCTGACGCCCTACGGCGTGCGCCCGGGCAAGTGCGTGGATGATGATTACATCCGCCGTGTGTTCGGTATTGAAGTAACTCACACGAAGGACTCCCACCAGCGCGAGGCGTGCGGCTGTGTGGTCAGCAAGGATATCGGGGCCTATGACACCTGTCTTTTCGGCTGTCAGTACTGTTACGCCACCCGCAGTTTTGATCGCGCCCGCCAACAGCACGCCGCGCACAACCCCAAATCGCCCTCGCTGATCGGGTGGGATGAGACGCCGCCACCCGCCACGTCGGAGCCCGCTCCGACGGGGGAGCGACACAGTATGGAGCGCGCGCTTGATTCGTCCTGAGCCCTGCCTTCGACACCAGCCTGCGGTTACCCCCGCAATCTGCTCATGTCAGCAACCCCAGATCCCGCGCACGGGCAACAGCTTGGGTGCGTGTGCGCACACCCAGCTTCAAGAAGATGTTGTTGAGGTGTCGTTTAACCGTGTTGAGCGCCAGGCACAGGGCCAGGGCAATTTCGCCGTTGGAGTAACCCTGGGCTACCAGGCGCAGGATTTCACGTTCACGCGGGGTCAGGACTTCAGCGATGCCGTGGTCGGCCACGGCCGGCTGCGGTGCGGGCAGGGGGGATTCAAGCGGGGTGGAGCGGTGGGTGAAGGACGCCATCAGATGGCGGACGAACGCCGCGCTAGGCAGTACCCGGGCGGGCTGACGGCGCAGGGAGGCCAGGGCCTGACCCAACAACGGCAGTAGTGACGGCCCTTCATCCAAGAAGGGGCGGCGGAATCCCGCCGGTTCGGCCAGGGCCAGCGCGCAGCGCAAGGCGGTGAGGGCGGCCTTGCGTTCACCGCGGCGTTCGAGCGTCAGGGCACGCAGCAGATGGGCTTCGATTTGGGCTTCGACAAAATCGGCCTGTTCCAGGCGCGGCACCAGGGCTTCCAGCAGGTGCGCGGCTTGCTCCAGCCAGGCGGTTTCGCCCTGAGCCTGAGCCAGCACGAGCAACAGGCGCGCTAGTGTGAGGCGGATGTAAATCTCCAGCAGGGGTGGTTCAGCGGTGGCGGCCGGGTTGAGGCCATCCGGGCCCAACCAGCCCTCGCGTTGCGCCCACTCCCAGGCCGGCAGCCATTCCCCGCGCAGCAAACCCAGGCGCAGGCGATAGAGATGGACGATACGGTCATCCAGCTCGCTCTGCGTCAGATGAATCATGGCGTGCGCCTGCTCCAGTGCGTCTTGCGCCCCTTCCAGATCGCCCAGGCTCTGGCGCAGGTGGGCCAGGTGCAGGTAGCCCTCGAGGGCAATTGAGGTGGGCAGCCAGGGCTGGACCAGGTCTAACCCCCGCGCCAGGTAGGTCTGCGCGGCGGTTAATGCGTTACGCTTGAGCAAGATCTCGCCGATTTCGATGTGCAAGTCACCGCGAAAGCCCAGCGGGTCATGCGCCAGGTTGGCGGTGAGCGCCAGGGCGTGCTCGAATGTTTCCAGCGCCTGGCTCAACCGCCCGCGCGCGGCCTGCACCTCGCCCAGGTGGCAATGCGCCATCATCAGCAGCATCCAGTTGCCGCTGGCCTGGGCCAGGGCAATGGCGTCGTTGAAAGCGGCCTCGGCTTGAGGAAAAGCGGCATTCAGAGCATGTTGTAAAGCCTGGTTAAATGCCACGTAACTGCGCGAGAAGGTATCCTCGGGGGGTAAGCCGTCCAGCGCGCGGCGAGCTAGGGCAAGGGCGCGCTCGCCCTCCCCACCCAGCGCCGCGATCAGGGATTGCACCGCCCAGACTTGCCCCGCGAGGGGCGTGTCCTGGGGGGCAACCCCGGTTTCCAACAGGTGGTGCTCGGCGCGGCTAGCCCACCGCGCGGCGCTCTCCAGATCCAGTGTCAGGGCCAGGCAGGTGGCATAGAGCAATGCCAGGCGCGGCTCGCTCGCCAAAGTATCCTCGGGGAGGCCGCGTAAGGTTTGCAACAGGAAAGGCAAATGGCCACTCTTGAGCAGCTCTTCCCCGTGACGGGTGAGCAGGGATGCCACTAACGTCGGATCCTCGGCTGCCAGCGCGTGGCGGATGGCGGCCAGAGGGTCGCCACGGTCCTCCAGCCAGGCGGCAGCCTGGCGGTGGAGCCCGGCGCGGGTGGCTGGTGGGTAAGTCTCCTGCAGGCGGCGGCGCAGGGCGGCGGCGAAGAGCGGGTGATAGCGGTAGCAGCGCCCCTCGGCATCCAGGGGTTGGAGGAAGAGATTGGCGTGCTCCAGGCGGTGCAGCAGCGCCTGGGCCTCGGCCTCGGTCATGGGTGGGGGGCTGACGGCAGCGCACAAGGGCGCGGTCAGGGTATCCAGGATCGCCGTGTGCAGCAGGAAGGCCTGAGTCTCGGCGGGCTGGTTCGCCAGTACCTCTTCCAATAAGTAATCCACCACGTAGTCCTCACCGCCGGGCAAGGGCGGGGTCGCGGCCGCGGGTGAGCGGCGGCCCAACGCCAGTAACTGTAAGCCGGCAATCCAGCCCTCGCTGCGCTGATACCAGGGCTCGACCTCGGCTTCGCTCAGGGACAGACCCATGACCTGGGTGAGAAAGGCGTGGGTCTCATGGCGGTCCAAACGCAGGTCTGCCGCGCGCAGTTCGGTCAGGCGGCCGCGCCCGCGCCAGCGCGCTAGGGGAAAGGGGGGATCATGGCGGGTTGCGATCAACAAGTGCAGGTGCGGCGGCAGGTCTTCGATCCAGGTTGCCAGAGCGTGGTGGAGCGCCGGGTTGGTCAGGAGGTGATAATCGTCCAGCACCACCGCCAGGGGGGTGCTCAGGGTTTCGAGGGCGTTGGTCACCGCAATGAAAGCCGCTTCGAAGGTAGCATCGGGACTGGGGTAGATCCACATTTCGGCAGCGGGGGGCAGGTCAGGCAGCCCGGCCTGGCGCAAGGCTTCTAGCAGGTAGCGCAGGAAGAGCGACGGATTGTTATCCTCGGCATCCAGGGTGAGCCAGGCCAAGGCATGCGGCCAGGTGCTCGCCCATTCGGCCAACAGAGTGGTCTTGCCGAAGCCCGGTGGGGCGGAGAGCAACACCAGCCCCTGCTGCAAGCCGGTGTGGATGTGTGCGACCAGGTGCGGGCGGGGCAGGCGCGCGTGACGTAAATAGGGTGGGCGCAGTTTGGCGCGGCGCAGCGGGATAATCCGGGCGAGGGGTGGGGGTGGGTCATCGCCGCCTGCTGCCGTCGAATGAACATCACCTGAAAAGCGATAGCGCATGAAGCAGCCTTTTCCACGACGTCCAGTGCGGGTCTTTCGTTCTTAGTATAGCACCGCGCGCGGCCCCGAGAACGCCTTGTCCGCCGTTGAGAAATATGGCATACTTATATTAATTGATCATCCTTTGCCGTCGCGCGGGGATTGACGCATCATCCCAGGCAGTTCCTTTACCCTTCTCTCCCCTGACTCTCACCCCACCGCTAGATGAAAAAGCCTCGCTGGTCTGGACGCCTCTTCGTCAGTTTGCGCTCCCAAATTCTAGCGCTGGTGCTGCTGGCCACCCTGCCGCTGGCCCTGTTGGCGCTGGTTGACGCTTGGGAACAACGTGAAGCCGCGCTGACCCAGGCGCGTCAGACGGCGATCAACCTGGCCCGCCTGGGCAGCGAGAGCCAGTTGCGCGTGGTTACTACTGCACGTGACCTGCTGCGCACCCTGGCCATGGTGGAGACGGTGCGTACCGACGCGGCCGCCTGCAACGCCCTGCTGCAACGTCTCTTCGCCGATCGCCGCGAGTATTCCCTGGTCGGGGTGACCGATGCCCAGGGTAACCTGCGCTGTGCCTCCCTCACCCCCGGCAGGCCGGTTAACTACGCCGACCGCGATTGGTTCCAAAAGGTGCTCCAAACCCATAATGCCGCCGTCGGGCGGTTTGTCATCGGGCGGATCAGCGGGCGCCCGGTGCTGCCTTTGGCTTATCCCCTGCTCACCCCTCAGAACACGGTGGAGGGGGTGCTCTTCCTGGGCATTGACTTGGAGCCAGTGAGTGGGGTCTTCGCCTCCCTCGACCTGCCGCCCCAGTCCACTGTGATGCTGATTGACTCCGCGGGCACGGTGCTGGCCCGCTACCCGCTGGAAAGCTCGGCCTGGCTGGGCAAAAACGTGGCCGACCGGCCCTTGATTCAAACCGTGCTGGCGGCGGGCGGTAGCGATTACGCCGAAAGCGTCGACCTGGATGGCGTGCGCCGCATTTATGGCTTCACCCCGCTGCGCCTGGATGGCGAACTCTGGGGTTATTTGCTGGTGGGGTTGAAAGAGGAAGAAGTCTACCGGCCAGTGGTGCAGATATTCCAGACCAGCTTGCTGCGGGGCGGGTTGTTGATGCTGCTGGCGCTGGTGGGAACCTGGTTGTTCAGCGAACGCCTGGTGTTGCGGCGCGTGGCGCACCTAGTGACGGCTGTGCGCCAGCTGGCCGCGGGGGATTTCACCGCCCGCGTCGACCTGCCCGCCGGCGGTGATGAGATCGGCTACCTGGCCCGCGTCTTCAATGAGATGACCATGGCCCTGGTCGAGCGGGAACGCGCGCGTCAGGAGGCCCTGGCGGCGCTGCAAGAACGTGAAGCCACCCTGCGCCGCGCTCAGGCGGTGGCCCATGTGGGATCATGGGTGTACGAGGTGGCTTCACGTCGCCTGGAATGGTCGGAAGAGACCTACCGCATCTTCGGACTGCCCCCGCAGGCCGCGGTGGACGAAACCACTTTCTTTAACCTCGTCCACCCCGAAGACCGCGCCCGTGCCGAAACCGCCTGGCGGAACGCCTTGGCTGGCGCGCCGTATGCCCTGGAGTTGCGCATTCGGGTGGGGGATGAGGTGCGCTGGATTTACGAACGTGCTGAGGTGGAGCGCGATGCCCACGGCCAACCCCTGCGGGTGCTGGGTGTCACCCAGGACATCACCGCGCTGAAACAGGCCCAGTTACAGGTGGAGCAGCAGATGAAAAACCTGTCTGCCCTCTACGCCGGGGCACGCCAACTGGCGCTCAGCCTGGATCTGGACGAGGTGGCTCAAAGCGTGGTGCGGGCTGCGGTGGAGGTCTTTGGCGCCCGCCTGGCCTGGGTCGGGTTGGCGGAACTGGATGGCCGCGTGCGCGTGGTGGCATGGTATCCTTCGGATTCTCCTTACATTGCCACCCTGGAGGTGCGCTGGGATGAAACCCCGGCCGGGATGGGCCCGACCGGGCGCGCCATCCGCAGCGGCCAGCCTTACGTGGTGGAGGATATCGCGACCGCCCCTGAAATGAGCATCTGGCGGGAGGCGGCGCGGGTACGCGGGTTCGTCACCAGCGCTGCCTTTCCGCTGGCCACGCGGGGTCATTTCGTCGGCGCGCTGAACGTTTACAGCGAGCAGCCCGGCTTCTTCAACCCCGAACGCCGCAACCTCTTCCAGGCCTTCGCGCACCAGGCGGCTGCGGCATTAGAAAATGCCCGCCTGTTCGCGGAGACTAACCGCCGCCTGGCGCGGATCCAAGCCCTGCGGCGGATAGACCTGGCCATCACCAGCAGCCTCGATCCGCGGGTGACCTTTAACGTAGCTCTGGATGAGATCACCACCCAACTGGGCGTGGATGCCGCCTGTATCCTGCTCTTAGATCCCCACACCCGCATGCTGGATTTTGCCGCTGGGCGCGGTTTCCGCACCCCGGCTTTGCGCCAGACCCATCTGGCCTGGGGACAGGGCTATGCCGGGCGCGCCGCCGCTGAACGGCGTATCCTACGCATTGATAACCTGAACGCGCACAAGACCGATTTCCTGCGCTCGCCTCACTTTGCTGCCGAGGGTTTTATCACTTACTTCGCCGTGCCGCTGATCGCCGAGGGACAGGTGAAGGGGGTGTTGGAACTGTTCCACCGCGCTCCGCTGGAGGTGGACGTCGAATGGCAGGAATTTCTGGAGATCCTGGCCGGTCAACTGGCCCTGGCGGTGGAAAACATCCGCCTCTTCCGCGATTTGCAAGAGAGTAATCAGGCTCTGCTCCAGGCCTACGATGCCACCATTGAGGGCTGGTCGTATGCCCTTGACCTGCGGGATAAGGAAACCGAGGGGCACACCCAGCGGGTGACCGAGCTTGCCCTGCGTCTGGCGCGCGCGCTGGGCCTCGGCGGCGAGGCCCTGGTGCACCTCCGCCGTGGCGCCCTGCTCCATGACATTGGCAAGATGGGCGTGCCTGATCGCATCCTACACAAGCCCGGGCCGCTCACGGAGGAGGAATGGGCGCTGATGCGCCAACACCCGGTGTTGGCCTACGAGATGCTGTCGCGGGTCGAGTACTTACGGCCGGCGCTGGATATTCCGTACTGCCACCACGAGAAATGGGATGGGACGGGGTATCCGCGCGGGTTGAAGGGGGAGGAGATTCCGCTGGCGGCGCGCATCTTTGCCGTGGTGGACGTGTGGGATGCGCTGACCAGCGACCGGCCCTACCGCGGGGCGTGGACACGGGAGCAGGCCATTGCCTACCTGCGCGAGCAGGCGGGGAAGCATTTTGATCCCCACATCGTCGAGATCTTCCTGCGCGAGGTGCTGGGAGAGACAGCGTAGCCCGGTCAATCCGCCGGTTGCGGAACCGAGGCAGCCGCCAAATCGCGTCCGTTGCGGCGCAGTACCTCCCAGAAGGCATCCACCACCTGCGGGTCAAACTGTCGCCCGCGGTTAGTCAGAATATACGACCAGGTCGCCTCTTCACTCCACGCCGCGCGATAAGGGCGATTGGAACGCAGGGCGTTCCAGACATCCACAATGGCAAAGATGCGCGCGGTCAGAGGGATGGCTTCGCCGGCCAGGCCGAAGGGATAGCCGCTGCCATCCCACTTTTCGTGGTGGTAAAGGGCGACCTCCAGGGCCGGGTGCAGTTCGGGCAGGGGAGCGAAGAAATCGTAGGCATAGAGCGGATGACGGCGCATGATGCGCCATTCCTCGGCGGTGAGCGGGCCAGGTTTGTAGAGAATGCTGCGGGGAATGGCTAACTTACCGATGTCGTGGAGCAAGGCACCACGGCGCAGGTGGCGCAAGGACTCCCCACGCAGGCCCAATTTTCGCCCCAGCCAGGTGGCCAGCTGGCTGGCAACCTGGCTATGCCAGGAGGTTTCCTGAATCTCCTGCTCCATCAGGCGAACCCAATAGTTGACCCATTGATCGAGGCGACGCGCGTTCATGCACAGTCCAGGGCGAGAAAAATCTACCCCTGGTATGTGCAAGTCCTATGCCAGAACAGAAGAAAGAGGGTCAGAAGGCGAAGAGGAAAGCCAAGTCGTTGACGTTGGTCTGGGTGGGGCCGGTGATGAGCAGGTCTTCCAGCGCCGCGAAGAAGGTATAAGAATCGTTGCGCGCCAGGTAATCGTAAGGGTCAAGCCCCCGCGCTTGTGCCCGTGCCAGGGTTGTGCCGCTGACGGCGGCGCCGGCAGCCTCGGTTGGACCATCCCCGCCATCCGTGGCGAGGGTGAGCAGCACCACCTCCTCCAGGCCGGCCAAGTCGGCCACGGCGCCGAGCGCCATTTCCTGATTGCGCCCGCCGCGTCCATTGCCGCGCAGAGTCACCGTGGTCTCTCCGCCGGTAATCAGGCAGGCCGGGCGGGGGAGCGGGTCACCGCTGGCGGCGATCTGGCGCGCCAGGGCAGCCAGGAAACGCCCGGCCTGACTGGCCTCACCCTGCAGATACGTGGTCAGCAACAGGGTCTGGAAGCCTTCGGCCTGAGCCTGCGCCTGTGCGGCCTGCGCCGCCTGCAGGTTATTGCCCACGATGAGGTTCTGCACCTGCTCAAAGCGCGGGTCGCCGGGCTTGAGCGTCTCGGGGCGCTCACCGGCCAAACCGCGTCGTAGATGATCCAGGATCGCCGCGGGCGCCTGCGCGGTCAGGCCATAACGTTCCAGGATGGCCAGCGCCTCGGCGTAGGTGGTTGGGTCGGGAACGGTTGGTCCGGAGGCAATCACGTCCAATGGGTCGCCAACCACGTCCGAGAGGATGAGTGCCAACAAATGGGCCGGCGCCGTCAGGCGGGCCAGGCCGCCACCCTTGACCCGGTCGAGGTGCTTGCGCAGGGCGTTGATCTCGTTGATCGTGGCGCCGCAGGCCAGCAAGGCTGCCGTCAAGCGCTGCAGGTCATCCAGGGTGATACCGGGTGCCGGTGCGGTGAGCAGGGCTGACCCCCCGCCGGAGAGGACGAGAATGACTAAGTCCTCGCCGTTGCAGGTCGCCAGGCGTTCCAGCAGAGCCTGGGTAGCCGCCACGCCCTGAGCATCGGGTAAGGGGTGGCCGGCCTCGTACACGTCCACCCCCCGCGCGCGCAGGCGCTCGGCTTGCGCGCCACCATGGCCGTATTTGGTGATCACCAGCCCGCCGCTGAGGTCATCGCCGAGCAGGTCGGCTACTGCCCCGGCCATGGGGACGGCGGCTTTGCCCGCCCCCACCAGCCAGAGGTGGCGCAAACGGGGCAGGTTGTAGGTTTGGCCGCCGGCGCTGAGGGTATCGCCCTCACGGTGCATATGGCGTCGCACCGCCTGAGCCGGCTCGACGGCTTGTAATGCCGCACCCAGAACGCGCAACACCGCCTGAGCACGGGCGTCACCCAGGGCGCGCAGGCTATGAGGAAGGTGATGCAGTGCCATCGTCGTCCGCCTCACCCTCCCACAAGACGGCGCGGTTGCGGCCGCTTTCTTTGGCGCGGTAGAGGGCCGCATCTACCCGCATCAACCACTGGTTGAGGTCGGGGTGGTCGCGATCAAAGGCGACTACACCCAGCGAGAGTGTGATCTGGATAGAATGCTCACCACCGTTGAAGGGCGGATTGGCCACGGCCTGGCGCAGGCGCTCGGCCACTCCCAGCGCGGCTTCGGCATCGGCTTCGGGGAGCACCATCAGGAACTCTTCGCCGCCGTAGCGCCCCAAGACATCGAAATCGCGCAGCTGGCGGCGGCAGCGCTGGGCCAGGTCGTGCAATACCTCATCCCCTACCAGGTGGCCGTACGTGTCGTTCACCAATTTGAAATGATCAATATCGGCCAAGATCATCGCCAACGGGCGCCGGTAGCGCCGCGCGCGTTCGATTTCGCGTTCGGCTAATTGGAGCGCGTAGCGGCGATTATAGACCTGGGTCAATTCATCGGTGATGGCGAGGTGCTTCTCGCGTTCGTAGAGGCGAACGTTGTGAATGGCGATAGCGGCCTGGTCGGCAAAGGCTTTCAGCAGGTCAAGGTCTTCCGAGGTAAACGCATGGGTCTCGCGGGTGCAATCGAGGGTGATCACACCCACTGGTTGTTCGTGCAGGTACATCGGAGCGGCGATGGCGGAGCGCACCTGGCGCATTTCTTCGATCTCACCGTCATAACGCACCACTGGGTCAGCGCGGGCATCCGGAATCAAAATGGGGCGACCTTCGCGCAGGGCTTTGGCAGCGTAGCCAGCCTCGCGTGGGAAGCGCAGCGCATAAATGCGCGGGTCGGTATAGCCATAGAGGGCTTCGATCACCAATTCCCCGCTCTGAGGATCAAGCAAGAGGACGCTGCCGCGGTCGGCAGCCGGAATGGCCTCCGTGGCGGCCTCGAGTACCCGCAGCAGCAGGGGCTTGAGTTCCAACGAGGCGGTCAGCGCGGCATTGACCTTGGCCAGGGCTTCGGCGCGGCGGCGCAGGCGTCGTTCGTTGTCCAGGATGCGCGCATTGCGGATAGCGATGGCGGCCTGGATGGCAAACAGATTGAGCAGGTTGACCTCTTCCTGGCTGAAGGTGCGTTCCTTATAAGTAACGACGCTGAGTACCCCCAGGAATTCATCCCCCCACTGCACCGGCAGGCCGATGACGGCATGGACCTGAGACTCTTGCGGCAGGTGGGTCAGACGCCCTTCCCAATGGCGATAATTGGTGATGAGGATCGGTTCGCGGCTCTGCAAGACACGCCCTGAGAGGCTCTCGCCGCGGCGGATGATCAACCCTAGCGGCAAGGCATGCTCACCCAGGCTGACCACGCGCACCAGGTAGTCATGAGCGGGTTCGTAGAGGTAGAATCCACCAGCATCGGCGTTCACGATTTTCACCGCATGTTGCACCAAGGATTGAAGCAGGCTGTTTAAGTCCAGGTGTGTGGTAAGTTCCAGCGTGGCCTGGCGTAGAGTTTCCAATTGTTGTTTCTGGCGCTGCAAACGCTCCTGGGAAACATTGCGCTCGTTAAGGCTGAGCAAGAGTTCCCGATTCAGGCGGCGCAATTCCTGGGTGCGCTGGTGGATCCGTTCTTCCAGATCGGCATGAGCCTGGCGCAAGGCTTCCTCAGCACGGCGGCGCTCGGCTAATTCCTGGCGCAGTTGTTCGTACAAGGTGAGGGTCTGCATGGCGTGGGCCAGTTGATCACCCAGCATTGCCAGCCAGCGCTGCTCGGCTTCGGACCAGGCATCGGGGGTAGAGGCTTTCACCCGCAGCAGGCCGAGCCTGTCCTCGCGCCCCTGGAGCACGATCATGGCATGCGCACCTTCAATGTAGACCCGCGGCGCCGTTGCCGCCTGCCAGTGTTGGACATTGGGCGCAGTGGGAGGAAGGGCCTCGTCTGTGGCAGGGGAGTCAGGAGCGCATCGGGATGCCGTCAGGGTCAGCCCACCCTGGGCATCCCGCACGAAGATATACGCCGCCTGCGTGCGAGGAAAGAGCGTGAAGAGGGTGTTCAGCGTGGCGGCATAGACGCTTTCTCGGTCTTCGCAGGCGTTGAGCAGCGTTGCCAGCTGGTAGAGGTGGGTTAATGCCTCGGACTGGCGAGTCAGGGCGGCTTGTTGAGCCTGCAAAGTCTGCGCCATGGTGTTGAAGGCCTGTGCCACCTGACGCAGTTCCTCCGGGCGTTGGAGATTCAAGCGGTGCTCCAGTCGCCCGGCGCTGAGCGCCAGCACGCCCTGGCGTAGGTGCTCCAACGGGATTAAGATCTGGCGGCGCAGGTGGGCATCGGCACCGAGCGAGAGCAGCGCGCCCAGGAGCAAGGTACTACCGCCCAGGATGCTCAGGCTGAGCAAAGTGCCAGCGTGCACCTCGTGGCCGGGAACCTCGGATACCACCACCCAGTCACTATCGGGGATGGACAGCACCGTGCGCTCCACCCACCACCCCGCCGCGTCCAGGTTCCATTCCAGGTGCTGGGGCTGGCCGGCAGCCGGAAGCACAGCCAGCACTTCTGGCGGCAGAACCGCGCCGCGCAAAACCACCTCGGGATCCGGGTGGGCCAGGATGCGCCCGGCGCGATCGGCCAAATAAATCACACCGCTGCGGCCGAGGGAGGTAGTGCGCACCCGCTCCCATAGTGGTTCAAGCGAAATCTGCGCCGCCACCACCCGCCCTTCCACTGCGGGCATGGCCAGGAGCAGGTAAGGTTTACCCTGAGGTGAAACCTGGAAGGGGCTCAGGTAGGTGCGCCCGGCGCGCGCTTCGGCCAGCCAGCGCGCCTGGGGCAGGGTCACCAGTTGTATGGTCGGGGTGGCGGCACGGCTCAGGGAGAGGATGACCTGATTGTCCGGCCCAATCACCTGCACCAAATCGTAATCTGGATAGAGATCGAAGAGCCGCTCGGCTTGCTGAGGATGTTGGCTGGCTTCATCTAGACCAAGCAGGGCGAAGGCTTGCAGGTTGTTTTTGGTTTGTTGCAGGTAGGCCTGAACGCTTACGGCCAGGTTGTGGGCGACCTCGGTCTGGCGCTCATGCCAAGAACGGCTCTCGTTTTGGTAAATCAGGGTGGTGGTAGCAAGAAGGATGAACGCCAGGCTGAGCAAAATCAGCCCCCGCAGCAGACGTTGGAAGGTGCGGCGTAACGAAGCCGGCGCTCGAGAGGGCGCAGGAGAGGGGGGCCGAGGCGTGGACATCATGGTGGGGTGGGCGACGGAATCATTTCAGGAGAGGGCGTACGCAGGCGCACAAATTGCTCCCACATGCGATTATACGCCATTTCGGCCTCGGGGCTGAGGGGCAGGATCAATTCGGCGTTGGTCAGCGCCTCGGCAGGCGGGAAAACGAGCACCTGCACGTCGGGGTCAAGTTTTACCTGCGCCCAGGAGGTCTCATTGGCGGTCGCCCACAGGCTCTGGGCGGTGATTTGGGCGGCCACCTCGGGACGCAGGAGGTAATCCAACAGGCGCAGCGCGGCTTCGGGGCTGCGGGCCGAGCGCGGGAGGACGAAATGATCCATCCAGAGGATGCTTCCTTCGGCGGGCAAGGCATAGACCAAGTCCGGAATCTCGCGACGGGCCAGCAGATAATCCCCGACCCAAGCCACCGCGACCTGCGCCCGGCCGGAGCGGAAGGCTTCAGCCAAGGCTTCGGGTCGGTAGGGGGCAGGCGGGAGCGTTTGCCAGGCATTGAGTTTAGCCGCAACCAGGTTGAGGGCTTGCAAATCCTCGCTACTGGCCGAATAGCCCAACGATTTCAAGGTCAGGCCGATGACCGTGCGTGGATCATCCCAGAGGAAAACGCCGCCGGCATAAGGTTCACCCCATAGATCTGCCCACTGTTGGGGGGACGAAGTCGCATAAGCCGGGTGATAAACGATTCCCGTGGTGCCCCAGGAATATGGCACGCTGTGGCGGTTGGCGGGGTCAATCACCAGGTCGCGGAAGGCCGGGGCGATGTGGCGGAAATTGGGCACCTGGGTCAGGTCGAGCGTAAGCAGGCGCTCGGCGCGGATCAGCCCTGGTACCTTATCATTGGCCACAATTGCCAGGTCGCATGTTTCCCCTTCCAGGATGCGGCGATAGGCTTCCTCGTCGGAGTAGTAGTAGCGCAGTTCCACCGGGATGCCTGTCTCGGCGGTGAAGCCCTGCAAGATTTCTGGCGTGATGTCGTTCTCCCAATCCAGCACCACCAGCGGCAGGGCCTCAGGGAAAGTTGAAGCTGCGGCTTGAGGGGGAAGCGGGACACACCCAACGCTTAACAGGGCCAACGCCACCAACCAGGTCAGCCAGCGGTAGATAGGCGTTTTTCGAACCGGGGCAAGGATACAGGCAGGCTCGTCGTTCACAATGCACTCCCCCGAAGCGGACGGCGACGAGGCAAAGACGCGCAACAAAGATTGGGATTGCTCTGATTATAGCAAAAATCCATCCGGGCGGGAACGGGTGGGGCTTAACAAAAGTGAAAAAAACAATTTGGGTTTGGGCATGGTTATTGCACGGTACATAAATAGATAACCACACCTCGCGGGTAGGGTAACCTTGACCCGTGAAAATCGGTCTCTTAAAGCACCCCGATGTGACGTAGCCGTTGGGCGTTGAGGGCAACGATGAGCGTGCTCAATGACATCAGCAAGGCCGCCAGGGCAGGAGATAGGAAAAGGTGCCAGGGCGCCAAGACCCCCGCCGCCAAAGGCAGCGCGACAACGTTGTAACCCGTAGCCCATATTAAGTTCTCGATCATCTTGCGATAACTGGCACGACTCAGGGTTATTGCCTTGACGACATCCAAGGGGTTGTTTTGCACCAGGATGATCCCGGCAGACTCGATGGCCACATCGGTACCCGCACCGATGGCAATACCGACATCCGCGCGCACCAGGGCCGGGGCATCATTGACCCCATCGCCAACCATCGCCACGCGTTTGCCTTGGGTTTGCAAATCAACGATCTTCCGTTCTTTATCCTCGGGCAGAACCTCGGCGTAAAACCGATCAACACCCACTTCTTCTGCCACCGCTTTAGCTACGGCAAAGCTATCGCCTGTAAGCATGGCTACTTCAATGCCCATTTGATGGAGCCGCTGCACAGCCTCTCGGCTCTGAGGGCGAATCACATCTGCCACTGCAAAGGCGGCCCACACCTGTGATTCCGTGCAAAGATAAACCACCGTCCGGGCCTTGGTTTCTTCTGCGCGGGTAAATGCAGCCAGGTCGTCCGGTAAATCAAGATGAAGCATTTCCAGCAGATTCGGACCGCCCACATAAACCGCTTTGCCCTGGTGAATAGCGCGCACGCCGCGGCCTTTCAGGGCCTCAAACTCGGTTACCTTGGGTATATCGAGGCCCTGTTGGTATGCCGCATGACGCAGGGCCTGGGCGATCAAATGTTCTGAGTCGCTTTCCACTGCCGCGGCCAACGCTAAGGCATTGGTCTCATCCATACCCGCCACGGTCTTGATACCGACGATGCCAAATGTCCCCTCGGTCAAGGTTCCGGTTTTGTCAAAGACCACCACATCCACCTCGCGCGCTTTCTCTAACGCCAGACGATCACGAATCAAGATGCCATTGCGGGCGCCAAGCGTGGTTGTAATGGCAACGACCAGGGGGACCGCCAGGCCCAATGCATGCGGACAGGCAATGACCAGGACGGAGACAACGCGCTTCAGGACGTCAATGTTGAATCCAACGGCCAGGCTCCAAACCACAGCCGTTGCTATGGCCATGCCTAACGCAATATAAAATAACCATCCAGCGGCTTTGTCAGCAAGCACCTGAGTGGACGATTTTGAGCGCTGGGCTTGTTCTACCAGGCGCATCACTCCGGCCAATGTTGTCTGTTCGCCGACGGCTGTCACTCGAACGCGGAGACTGCCCTCACTGTTCACTGTACCGGCAATCACCTTATCCCCGAGTCTCTTTTTAACCGGTCGAGACTCCCCCGTCAACATGGATTCGTCAACGCTGGATTCTCCCGCTACCACTTCGCCATCGGCCGGAATACGGGCCCCTGGGCGCACCAACACCACATCCCCCGGGCGCAGTGCCGAGACTGGGATGATCTCAGTGTTCTCTCCGACACCCATGCGCTCCGCCGTATCGGGTAAGAGACGGGCCAGTTCGGTCAAGGCCCCTGAGGCCTGACGAATTGAGCGCATCTCCAACCAGTGCCCAAGTAGCATAATATCAATCAAGGTGACCAATTCCCAGAAGAATCCCTCATCGATATGCGTGACCTGAGCCAAGGTACTATAGACGAAGGCGACCACTATGGCCAAAGAGATGAGCATCATCATCCCGGGTCGCCGGTTGCGTAGTTCCGGCACTGCCATGCGCAGGAACGGAACACCGCCATAAACGAAAACGACCGCCGCGAAAGCCAGTGGGATCC
This sequence comes from Thermanaerothrix sp., assembly GCF_056331585.1. Lineage (NCBI taxonomy): Bacteria > Bacillati > Chloroflexota > Anaerolineae > Anaerolineales > Anaerolineaceae > Thermanaerothrix > Thermanaerothrix sp. Next base: position 5,238 of record NZ_JBWGPQ010000028.1, on the reverse strand, counting down.
ATCTGCTTGCGGGAAACTCCGGCATTTGGAATCCTAACCACCGCTGAAGCATAGGGCTATACAAAAGCACCGGGATAGAGAGAATCAGGCTGCCCCAAAAACGGCGTCGAAACAGTTGCTCGTGGCCGTGGTGATCCACACCCTGAGCAGAGGGTTTATGGTGCATATGCCCTCGGCCGGTCGGGTGTCCTTGCGCAGGGACAGGCGCTATAGGCTCCGGCTCAGGAACGGGTTTCTCTTCATGAGAGTGGTGATGGTGCTCCATCCTACGTATGATCTCTGACCTGCCAATCTGCATTTGAACAAGCGCGCCGACCCCATCGTGATGGGTAGCTAGACCGATTGTTGTTGGGCCTCCCCAAGGGGTGAACCACAATAGACACAATGCCTCCAGCCGGGGTCAACTGCTTGACCACAGGCCGGGCACCGGGTTGATCGAAGACTCATGCCACACCCAGGGCAAAATGCATACTCAGGGTGAAGTGGAAAGCCGCAATGAGCACACCGGTGAGGGTCGGAACCGTGTGTCTCAGCTTGCGGTTCACTCGCTGTAAGAGTGGCGCCGCGACGTTCCTCATGACCAGCACTCTGATGACCCTGATGCCCAGAGTGGCCGGTTACCATGTGCATTAACATACACCCGCACATCTTAATCCTCTCTTTACGCCTGCCTCGCCTTCCTCATGGATGAAGCACTGACCATCTCAGGGCGAAGCGTCAATGGGAACCGTGAGAATGGGGGTCGTGCTGGGTTGGACCGAGATATTTTTCGGGGGCGCGCTCAAAGGCTTGTTTACAGCCCCGTGAACAGAAGTAATAGGTCACCCCTTTATACTCATACGTATCAGCGGCCTTAGAAGGGTCCACCGACATACCACATACCGGGTCTTTAGAAACGGCAGGGGTATTCATGATCTCAGCTCCTTTCAGAAACACGATCCTATCATTATCTTGTTCCTTACTAAGGATACCCGAAAACCGGAGAGACTCTAAGCGCCAAAGTCCGTATCCCGATATAGGTGTAATGGCGTATATGTTCTGATTTAGCGCGGAACTTTTTGCCTCCGTTCAACGTATTAATGGTTGAATCAGGTCGCCCTTACAAATCTGTCAAGCCCTGCGCAGGTGAGCTAACCAAGGTGTTAAGCCGCGGCGGATGGTCGTTAATTAAAATGGGTGTAACCTGCGATACCGAAGCGGGTTTAACCCTACAAAGGTGGTCGGTTGCGTTGTGGTGCGGAAGGGGAAGAAGGAGGTCAGAATGGCGTTCATTGTTTATGCGGTGGTTGCGTTGGTTGGGATTGTGTTCCTGGGGTGCAGCCTGCTCGGTTTACGCTCGTCGGAGTAGGCACGCGCTGTGGGTAAGGCTAATCGCCCCTGGATGGTCGTTATCCGTCCCCGGCGACGCCGTTAGCCGAGGGTGGAGAACTATGTCACCTTGTGCAGAGCAGTGGGTCGCCCGGGCGGCCCACTGCAGCTTTTCCTTGGGTACGGCTGTGCTATAATGCCAGCAGGATGGCTGAGGCTCAGGCACGAGTCATGCGCACCGGCTGGCGGAGGTTTGTCCGCGGGTTAAGCGGGCTGATCCTGCTCGCGCTGACCGCCTGCGCCCGCCTGCCGGGCACACCGACCACCACCCCTTCCCTTGCTGCGCTAACGCCCAGCGCCACCGCCACCCCCTCCCCCGCACCTACTTCGCTCACCTTTCCCACCCCGCAGGCCACGGCTATCCTGCCCATCCCCTCACCACTAGCGGTAAACCTGCCAGACGAGGTGCGCACGCTGGTGCTCTTGGGCAGCGATGCCCCCGCCCCCTACCCGGGGCGCACGGATGCGATAATGTTGGCGTTTTACCACCCGCGCCTGGGGCGCGCCAGCTTGCTTTCTGTCCCCCCCGATCTCTACGTCTATCTACCGGGATTCACCCTGCAACGCCTGAATGTGGCGTATGCCCTGGGCGGCTGGCCGTTGCTGGCCGATACGCTGGCTTACAACCTGGGCGTGCGCCCGCAGGACTACGTCCTGGTGCACCTGCCCGATTTCGTCTACCTGATTGATGACCTGGGCGGGCTGGAACTGACGATCCTCTCACCTCCACCGCCGATGTGCGGCGATATCCCCTTGGGCACCTACCTGCTCAGCGGCGATCAGGTGTTGTGCTACCTGCGCGTGCGCGAGGGGGAAGGCGAGATTGAGCGCAATGCCCGCCAGCAACAGGTGCTGGAGGCGCTCTTCCTGCGCCTGGTGCAGGGGGGTAACCTGGTGCGCCTGCCGGACCTCTACCGCACCTACCGCAACAGTGTGGAGACCACGTTGGGGTTGGAGGATCTACTTACCGCCATCCCCCTGGCGCTACGCCTGGGTGATCCGGGCCACCTGGGATTTTTCCGCTTTTCGCCTCAGGCGCTGACCCCCTATCTACGCTCAGAGCAACCGCGGGTCAGCGTCTTCCTGCCCAATCGCACGGCGTTTCAAGCCGAGATTCAGGATGCCATTAATTATGTCCTGACGCCGGTGCCGTTCTCCGCACGCGTGCTGACCCTGGAATACGAACTGACCATCTCGCCGACGCCGACATTGACCCCCACGCCCACCCAAACGCCCACCGTCACCCTGACCTCCACCTCCAGCCCGACCCTTGTGACCACACCGACGCCCTCGCCCACGCCCAGTCTCAGCCCCACCCCCTCGCTCACCGTGACATCCACCCTGACCCCCACCCCCTGATTCGCGGAGGTAACCCCATGCTCATCCATTCAGCTAGCCAGTTGTTGACCCTTGCCGGTGGTCCCCAGCGCGGGCACGAATTAGGCCGCCTGGGGCTGATCGAGGACGGCGCCGTGCTGGTGCGCGGGGGGTTGATCGAGGCCGTCGGTCCCAGCGCCATCCTGCGCGCCGCCTATCCTAACGAAGACCTCTGGGATGCCGGTGGGCGCGTGGTCATCCCCGGCTTTGTGGATCCGCACACCCACCTAGTCTGGGCCGGCGACCGCGCTCAGGAATTCGAGTGGCGTACCCAGGGCAAGACCTATACCGAAATTGCGTCCGCGGGCGGGGGCATTCTGGCCACGGTGCGCGCTACCCGCGAGGCTTCCCTGGAAACGTTGATCGAACAAGCTCGCCAGCGGGCCTGGACGATGCTGCGCCACGGCACCACCACCGCCGAGGCTAAGACCGGTTATGGCCTGACGCTCGAATCCGAACTGCGCCTGCTCGAGGCCATCCTGCAACTGAATCAGGAGGGCCCGCTGGAACTAGTGCCGACCTACCTGGCTGCGCACGATGTGCCGCCCGAGTTCCGCCACGATCCTCAGGCTTATGTGGATCAACTCTGCACCGAGATGCTGCCCGCGGTGCGGCAGTGGTGGCAAACCCACGCTCCGGGGCGCCCGTTGCCGTTTGTGGATGTCTTCTGCGAGCGCATAGCCTTTGATTTAGCCCAATCGCGTCAGATCCTGGTGCGGGCGCGGGAATTGGGCTTTGGGCTGAAAATCCACGCCGATGAGTTCGAAAGCCTGGGCGGGGCACGCCTGGCGGTGGAACTGGGGGCGACCTCTGCCGATCACCTGGTCAAGACCCCCCCGGAGGATATTCAGGCCCTGGCCGCCAGTGATACGGTCGCGGTTGCACTGCCCTGCACACCCTTTGGCCTGGCACAGCCCGAGTACACCCCGGCACGGGAGATTCTGGATGCCGGGGGACTGCTGGCGTTGGCCACCGATCTCAACCCCGGTACGGCCTGGTGCGAGAGTATGCCCTTCGTCATTGCCCTGGCCTGCCGCTACCTCAAACTCACCCCGGCCGAAGCTATTGCCGCTGCCACCATCAACGCTGCCGCAGCCATTGGCGCCGCCGACCGCCTCGGCTCGCTGGAGCCGGGCAAGCAGGCCGACTTAATCGTCCTGGATGTGCCGGATTACCGCCACCTGGGCTATCGCTTCGGCACCAATCCGGTGCGGCGGGTGATGAAACGGGGGCGCTGGGTGGTTTAGCCGCGCCGCGGACGCTTGACGCAGGGACAGCTTGGGGTAAAATCTAAGATGTAAGGGGCGGTGGCGGAACAGGCAGACGCAGTGGACTTAAAATCCACCGGTGCGGGAGCACCTTGAGGGTTCGAGTCCCTCCCGCCCTACCTGTGGGGGTGCGTCATCCGAATAACGGCATATGTGGCGGGTAAAAGGAGAAACTATGACCCGCCAAACAGTCGTAGAGCAACGGACTTTTTATCCAACTCTGGCAATCGCCGCAGAAGCCTTTATCACCGATTGCCGCATTCGCAATCTCTCCCCCGCAACGGTGGAGTTCTACCGCAAGAAACTAAGCCGCTTCATTGCCTTTGCCGAAGCCCAACAGGCCAAAGGCCTCGAACAGGTGGACGCCGCCCTGTTGCGCCGCTTCTTCCTGTGGCTTGAGGAAAACGGCAACAATCCGGGTGGGCGTCATGCTTACTTCCGTACCCTGCGCGCTTTCTTCCGCTGGATGGAGAACGAATACGAAGACTGCGCCTCACCGCTCCGCCGCCTGAGGCCCCCAAAAGTGGACAACGCCCCCATCGAAGGCGTTAGTATCAGCGAAGTTCAAGCCCTGCTGAACACCTGTGACCGCAGCATCACCGGCATTCGTGATAAGGCTATCCTGCTTGTGCTTTTGGACACCGGCGCTCGTGCAAGCGAATTGCTGGGCATGGAATGGGCAGATGTCGACCTGGTCACCGGGAGGGTTATTATCCGCAAGGGCAAAGGGGGCAAGTTCCGCCTTGTCTTTTTGAGCCGGCTTGCCCGGCAAGCCTTGCGGCAGTATGCCAAATTGCGGATGGGCGAAAACGGCGCCGTTTTCGTCAGCAAGTCGGGCGAACGCCTGACCTATGGCGGCTTGCGCGCCATCCTCACCCGCCGGGCGAAACTGGCCGGCTTGAGACAGGTTCCCTCTCCGCACGACTTCCGGCGCGCCTGCGCCCTGGCCATGCTCCGCAACGGCGCAGACATTTTGAGCGTGAGCCGCCTGCTTGGGCACTCCAGCCTTGAGGTGACCAAAAGATACCTGGCTCAAACAGAAGCAGACCTGGAACAGGCGCACCGCCTGGCCTCACCAGTAGACCGCCTGTAAGCCTTCAAAAACGCGCAAGAAGCCCCCTTTCTTGCTTCAAAGGTCATTTATACCTTCAGGCGCGGAAAAGCCGCTCTACGGGCTTCCTAGCGCGTCCTAGGGGTATTCGCCGCCGTTGTCCTCATCCACAAC
>NZ_JBWGPQ010000027.1:0-37575 GCF_056331585.1 Thermanaerothrix sp. | reverse complement strand
ATCCGCCGGCTCTCTGGGTAACCGCCCGGCGCGCAGTCCCGGGTGAGTCTTTACTATGGTGCGGATTATACCGAGGGCAGGGGGAATGTCAAGGGAGCGCGTGACCTTGACCATAATCCTTTTGTTTGCTAAAATGGCAAGCGCACGGCGACGTGGCCAAGTGGCAAGGCAAGGGTCTGCAAAACCCTGACCGCGGGTTCGAATCCCGCCGTCGCCTCTCCCGAAAGGGACCTAAATATTGTTTTTCTCCAAATGACAGGGATTCCATCCCTGTACTCTGCACCGCACCCGATGGATCCCTGGGTGCGGTTTTGTTTTTTCTTTTGTAAGTTCCTTCAAGCCTTCAATTTGAATACTTTTTCGTCCGACATATTGAAATTGTCCTGTGTTTCTGCTATAACAAATTTAAACTCTGGTGGTGCAGATGTCGCTGTAAAGCACGCCCGTAAGGGAGACGCAAACCTCGTGCAAGTTTGCCCGGAGTTTACTTTATTAAAAAGCACATTTGTATTTCACTTGAATTTTTCCTGTAAGTATGCTAGTATATTTTTGCGCTTGGGGTGTAGTCGCCCAGAGCACACCTTGAGAGGACCGGGATGGCGGGCGCTCCGGCAGGCGCAAAAGCCCTTTTGGGCTTTTTTATTTTGGCGGTTTATGAACCCTGTGAAAAGAGGTCAGCCGTGATGTTATTCCTCATCGGGTTTCCTTGGCATAGTCCGCCCGTAAATTCATAATACGGTTCGTTATTTACGGGATGAACGGGCTGCCCTTCAAAGGGGCTTGGGACCGTAGCGCGCGAGATAGGCTTGGCGCAGCGCCTTACATTCGCGCTCATCTAGGGTTTCAACTTTGGCGCCCATCGAACGAGCCAGGATCACCATGCGTGCTGAGGTTTCCGCCGCCAGGGTGGCCTGATAGGCTTGCTCTAGGGTCTGACCTACAGTCACCAGGCCGTGATGGGCCATCACGCAGGCCACGCCCTCCTCGCCCATGGCCTTCTGGGTCAACTCGGCGACCTCTTCCGAGCCGGGCCTGGCGTAGGGAGCCACCGGTATCGGCCCGGAAAGCGCGGTGGCCGATTCGATCAGCACCATCGGGATGGGCTCGTGGATGATCCCAAAAACCGAGGCGTAGGGTGCGTGGGTGTGGATCACGGCCCTCACGTCCGGTCGCGTGTGGTAGAACCGCATATGCAAGGCGATCTCGGTGGTGGGTTGCCATTTCCCCTCAATGATCTGCCGATTGAGATCAATGACCACAATATCTTCGGGTTGGCGGAGATGATAGGGCACGGCGCTCGGGGTGATAGCAATCAGGCCGCTCTCCACATCCAGCGCACTGATGTTTCCCTGCCCCCCGTGGGCCAGGCCGTCGGCAACCATGCGATTGCCAATTTCAACAATACGTTCACGTAATTCTTTTAACCGCATGTGAGGATCTCTCCATCAGACACATTAATCAAGGGGACTCTCCACTGAGAAGTTACGGGCGAGGTCATACGGCGAGAATACACCCTTCGAAGTAATGACGGCACCCACCAAATGAGGGGGTGTAATGTCAAAAGCCGGATAATATCCCTGCACCCCTTCCATGGTTGTGGGTACGCCCATGGCCTGAAGCACTTCCTGAGGGTTACGTTCCTCAATTGTAACTGAGGAAATTTGGGCATGGCTCCGAGAGGGGTTGCCGAGCACGTAGTACGGAACCCCATGATGATGAGCGGCAAGGGCAATCTGAAAAGTGCCGATTTTATTTACCACATGGCCGTCCAGCGTGATCACGTCGGCTGCCGAAATGAACACCTGAGCCATTTTACGGGAGAGAATAAAGGCTGGCATGTTGTCGGTAATGACGGTCACGGGTACCCCTAATCCGCGGGCGACAGAGGCCGTGAGCCGGGCACCTTGGAGATAAGGACGCGTCTCTGGGCAGATCAAAGAGACATCTTTGCCTTGTTCCTTTGCTACCAAAAGGGTGAAGCCGATAAGGGTCTCGGCGAAGCACTGGGTGAGGATCGTAACCCGCTCCGGTAAAAGATCCACGGCAAACGTGGCAATTTTCCGTGCATTGCGGTACCGTTCATCCAGTATGCGGTAGGTGTGGGCTAAAGTCACTTCTTCTGGATCTTGGCCGTGGATCAATGCTTCTTCGGCGAGGCGGCGCAAGTAGTCAATTTGGTGCGCCAAATCCTGAGACGTTGTTGGACGCGCATGCGACAACTCAAAGGCCGCCTGATTAAGAATGGCCCTAGCTTCCTCGAGGGACTTTGCCTTGGCCTCACGTGCCGCGCTAACCATGCCCAAGGATGCAACCAGGCGTGGTCCACCGCTCTGCGTCACCATGTCATGGATGGCTTGGGCGGCCTGGTGATAATTCTCACAGCGCACAAATTCAACTTTGTGGGGATACACACGGCGATCAAGCACATATATGGTTCCGTCATCATAATGGGCTACGTTTTCATACTGCAGTAAAAAGGGAAGGCCTTTATCGGCTCGGTTGGGTAAAATGGTTTCAATCTCCATTAGATACCTCCTTAACCTTGATCAAAAAATCGGGCGGCAAGATGCCCCGCCATCTATCACCAGGTTGGCACCTGTGATCCAGGACGCAGCGGGTGAAGCCAGAAACAGACAGGCTTCAGCAATTTCCTCAGGCTGCCCCATGCGTTTGAGGGGGGCGGTTTCGAGCCAGGACCGCACGCCTTTTGGCCACGCCTCTTCAAGCCCCGGTCGGGCGATCAACCCGGGCGATAGGGCATTGACACGAATGCCGTAGGGACCCAGTTCGTAAGCTGCCGATCGGGTCAGCATAATCACCGCAGCTTTGGCCGAACTGTAGTGGCTATGACCGACAGCCGGGGATAACCCCTCGATGGAAGCAATATTGAGAATAACCCCACCCCGACCCTGGGCAATCATTTGACGGGCAACTTTTTGGATACTGATAAAGACCGTATTTAGATTTATATCGAGTACCTCTTGCCATTGGGAAAGCGGAAGATCAAGCAGTGGGGAGACGGGATAAGTACCCGCGTTGTTGATCCAAATATCCACTTTTCCATACGCTTTCAGGGTCGCTTGTAGCAATGCGTCTACTCCGTCTTCCTGGCTTAAATTGGCCTGCACGCTAAGGGCTTTCCCGCCTTTGCGTTGAATGTATTCCAACAGGGCCGGGATGGTTTCAGGATGCGTAAAATAGTGAAGGGCAACCGCTGCTCCTGCCAAGGCAAAACGCCGTGCCAAGGCTTGCCCCAGCCATCCGCTGGCACCGGTGATGACGGCGACCTGGCCGCTCAAATCTAACCAGGATGGAACATAGTTCATGGGTTACCTCGCAACTATAGAAAGGAGTTTGGATATGGCAACACCTCCTTCGGCAACTGAACTCATCCGCCAGTTTAATTTGAAGCCCTTACCCGCTGAAGGCGGCTTGTTTGTGCAGAGTTACGTCAGTGATGAAATAATTCCACCAGAGGCATTGCCAGGCCGATATCAGGGGGTACGGAAACCCTTTGGGACAGCGATCTTTTATCTGCTGACGGCTGATCCGGATTCCTTTTCTGCCCTTCATCGCTTGCCTACGGATGAAATCTATCACTTCTATTTGGGAGACCCGGTAGAAATGCTTTTGCTTTACCCGGATGGTTCAAGTCGAAAGGTCATTTTAGGCCAGGACATCATGGCAGGGCAATTCGTTCAATGGGTGGTACCACGGGGGGTATGGCAGGGGTCGCGATTGGTCGCAGGGGGTGAGTATGCGCTACTGGGCACAACCATGGCCCCTGGTTTTACCCCCGAGGATTATGAAGGGGGTGATCGCGATTGGCTGATCGTTCACTATCCGCATGAAGCCGAATGGATCTCCCGCTTGACCCGTGAGCCAGGACGTTCTGACCAGAGATGAGAGCCCAGAGGTTAGATGAACCGAGTTGTATCATTGGGAGAAAAAGCGGCGATCTCAACTGCGATTTGCCTGACCTCTTCCTTGGTTTGTTCTTCGTCAACGGTCAGTAGTTTACCTTCACGTAGAACCAATTTCCCGTCAATGATCACGTTTCGTACATCCCCGCCTTTGGCAGCATATACCAGGAGGGAGGCAATATCGTAGCGCGGGGTTAAGTGAATCGAGTCCAGACCGATGGTAATCACATCAGCGCGTTTTCCTACTTCAAGACTACCGATCAAGGTATCCAGCCCAAGCGCTTTGGCTCCGCCCAGGGTGGCCATATGAAGTGCCTCCAGGGCGGTTAGGGCGGTAGGATCCTCGATGACCCCTTTATGCAGCAGAGCCGCGGTCCGCATTTCACCCCATAAATCCAAATCATTATTGGATGCAGCGCCATCTGTACCGAGACCGAGGACAACGCCATTCTTCAAGAGCGCAGGGACCGGTGCAACGCCAGAGCCGAGTTTTAGATTGGATTCGGGACAATGGATAACAGCAGCCCCTTTGCGGGCTAGAAGCTCCACCTCGCCTTCCTGCAAATGAACACAATGTACCAGCACTGTTCCAGGATGAAGCATCCCTAGGGCGTCTAGGTAGCCGATCGGGGTTTTGCCGGTGCGATTGAGGAGGGTTTTTACCTCAGTGCGAGTTTCACTGGCATGCGTAATAAAAGGAAGATTGTACTCTTGGGCCAGGCGGTGGGCAAGGCGGAGTGAATCGGTTGTCACCGTGTAGGTAGAATGAACCTGAACGCAGGGGTGAACGGTGGGATGATTTAGATAGGTTTCGATAAACCTCCGTGTGGGCTCTTCTTTATTTTGACGACCTTCATTACCAACAGTATCAATGATCCCAACGCCGTTTACCAAACGCAAACCAACTTCCAGGGCGGCTTGAGTGGTAGCTTCAGCATGCCAGTACATATCCGCAGCGGTGGTCACGCCGGCGCGAATCATTTCGATAAAGGCCAACCGGCTGGCTTTGCGTACGTTTTCAGGAGTGGCAAACCGCATTTCCAACTGCCAAACCTTATTCAGCCACGGCTCCAGAGGGATATCATCTGCAAACCCGCGGAAAAGCGTCATGGCGGCGTGTGTGTGGGCATTGACCAGTCCGGGCATCACGATTTGGTTGTTAGCCTCAATGGTGATCCGGGCTTGACGGGGGGGATATTTCTCTGCGGGGCCCACGTCCGCAATGAGACCGTCTTTAATGGCTATACCCCCCGCATGGATAAAGGGTTGAGAGGCATCCATGGTGAGGAGGGTAGCCCCGGTAATCAGAATATCATAAGGTTCAGCCATGGTCATGGTTTGTACCTATTCATTCAATACAAGCGGGGAGTGATCTTTCACTCCCCGCTCGCTATGACAAACGTTGGATTACTCAGTTTCTTCAACGAATTGCTCGCGGCCCGACATCATCAGGCTGCCAACGATGATCAGGATGAGGAAGGGGAGAACCCCCAGCCATACCCCAACTTGCCCCTTTTCGCCCGAGCCAAACTGGAACAGGGCCTGGCCATAGAGCCCGGTGGAGATGCCGATACCGACGATCAAACCACCCAGGGCGCCTACAATAGCAAGAATGGCTCCCAACTGGCGGGCGAAGCCAGGGGAGACATCCTCTTTGTCCATGATGTCAGTCCAGATCAGCCCCCACTGTTTGACCCGGGGGTATAGGAGAAGAAGCAGTGGTGGCCCAAGCACCAACTCGGCAATAGCGTTGTTGAGAGTGATCACAACAGAGAGGAAGGCAAAGGGGATCAGGCCGGCAAGGTCGAGGTACCAGGCGATGATAATGGCACAAGCCGCGGCTGAGACAATCACGATGATGATATAGGCTAACAGTTTGCGCCAGGAATTGATGGTCTGAGAGACATCGTTTGCCGGGACTAAGCCCAGGGCTCCCCACATCTTATAAGGCAAGAAGCCGAGGAAGAAGTTGCCAAAGAAACCAAAAATGCTTCCCCAGCCCAGGGTGCCGCCGAAAATGTCACCGATGGTATTACCAATGGCGGAGCCCCAAGCACCCGCTGGACCGAACATCAAACCAAAGATCACCGGAAATACATTAGCCGGGCGGACTTCCGTAATTCCAGGCACAATCGGGATCCCGCCCTTGAAAGGAATGAGCACAGCAGCATAAATGGCGGCAGAGAGCGCGGTCAGAATTATCATTCGGGTGTTCTTCCACATGGAAAAGACTTCTTTCATTTTGGGCCTCCTGGTGATAAATAGGGGGTGGGAAGAGAGTGGCATGATGATGAACAACAAGAGCCGGTTTCCTTTCGATAAATTGTCCTCCTTTCTGTCGGAGAATGAGGTTGAAGAGCGCCTAAGCGCGTTCTTCCTCGGGCGGATGGAACATTAACCGTGATGATTCACACTCACAAGAAGGAAAGTCTGAACTGCGTAGGGTTTGAAGGAATATGTTAAGGATGCTCTTCTTAAGGGGTTCTACCCCCTCCTCAATGAACGTAATTTCTTTTCCCGCCTCGATCCCGGCAGCCCAATTAATCGAATAAGCCAGGGCAGCGTAGTGCAATCCCAATTCTCGCGCCAAGGGGGCTTCAGGAACCCCGGTCATCCCAACGATATCACCCCCCAAGATTGAGAACATCCGAATCTCGGCGGCTGTTTCTAACCGCGGCCCGTTGGTGCACACATACGTGCCCTTGGGTATAATGAGCACCCCCAATTTGGCGCCAATCTCAATCATGCGCTGCCGCAAGGCCGGGCAATAGGGATATGACATCAACGTGTGGGCAAACCCTTCTCGACCGCCGTTGAAGAAGGTACCTTCTCGGTTCTGGGTAAAATCGAGAAATTGGTCAACGGCGACAAGACTACCCGGAGGAAGATGAGCAGAAATTGAGCCCACCGCCAAAGTGGCAAGCACATGGGTAACGCCTAATTGGTGGAGGGCTTTGATGTTAGCGCGATAGTTAATGCGGTGGGGTGGGGTGCTGTGGGAGATGCCATGTCGGGGGAGGAAGAAGATATCCTCCCATTCGCCCTCACCCCGATACACTCTAACCTCCCCATAAGCGGTGTGGATTACCTCCGGTTGCAGGTGAATCCCCTCAACGGTATCAAAACCTGTACCTCCGATAATTGCTGCACGCATAAAGGCTTTTTCTCCTCGTAACGTTTTAGAAGCGGATCAGCCCCGGGATATTGCCGAATCCACGGATCTTGAGGTAGGTGGTGACAATAAAGATCACAAATATTAACCCCAACATCCAGTAATCCGCACGCTGCATTTTGATATCCAGGTAAAAGGTGCGTTCTTCGCGGGCACCGAAACCTTTGGCTTCTAAAGCCATACCAAACACGTTCGTATTGCGTATAGTAGAGACAAATACGGGAACCAAGAGGGGCAAATACTTTCGGATCCGCTCCAGGATGTTTCCGCTATCCAGGTCTAATCCGCGGCTGCGCTGAGCCTGGGCAATTATGAAGACGCTACCTACAATGGTGGGCACCAGCCGCAGTGCCGTGGAGATCGCAAAACCAACCCGATAGGGTAAGCCAAGGCGAATCATGCCAATCACAAATTCCTCGTTGCGCGTGGTGCTCATAAAGATCATGCCCGCCGTAATCAGGGTAAGCATGATCAGAACCCGACCGAGGCTATAAGCCAGGGATTCAACCGTGAAGATCCAGAAAAGTTTGGTTTCGCCACTGGCAAACAAATTCCATAAAATTAATCCGGAAACGGCCAGAACGAACATGATATAACGGATGCGCTTCAGGTTGATGAGCGAATCGGCTAAAATTCCGTGGAGCAGCACCAGGGCTGAGATCGGCAGGATCCACAGGGGATTTTGATAATAGAGCACAACCACGAAGGTGACCAAGAGAATCGCAATCTTGGTACGTGGATCCAAGCGGTGAAAGAACGTGTCACGGTCGAGGTAGATCTCGGAATCCATAATGCGTTTTACTCCCGGGGGTGGGTTTCAGTACAGGCAATCATCTCGTCAACGGTTAACAACGTTTTCCCGAGTTGATTGGAAAACATAACGTGTAAGGGGGGACGCAGGTAAGCATCCACCAATTCTTGATCGTGAGAGAACACCTCGCGCGCTGTCCCCTGTAGAAAGATTTGCCCATCTTTCATAACGTAAACCCGGTGGGCATACTCAGCGACGACCCACATATGGTGGGTGACGAAAATGATAGTGCTCCCTTGCTCATTTAGCCGTCGCACCAGGTTCATCATGCTGCGCTGCTCGTTATAGTCCAATCCGGTTGTTGGCTCATCCAAGATGAGAATCTCGGGCTTGGCGGCTAAGACCGAGGCGACCGCCACCCGTTGGCGGCCGCTTTTGGTCAGGCTGAACGGGTCGGCGTTTTCATACCCTGCCAGTCCAACGGCCTCGAGGGCTTCGGTAACGGATTGTCGGATGGTCTTTTCATCCGCCTTGCGCAAGCGAAGGGTGAAGGCGACTTCATCATAAACGGTGTTGGAAAAGATTTGATGATCGGGATTCTGAAAGACATAGCCCACTTTGCGTCCGAGTTCAAACACGCCTTGTTCGCGTGTGGGGCGGCCATCAACCCAGATTTGTCCACCGGTGGGCATGAGCAGCCCGTTAAAATGCTTGACCAACGTGGTTTTTCCACTGCCATTTTGCCCGACGATGGCAACGATTTCGCCGCGGCGAATCTCAAGGTTAATCCCCTTTAAGGCTTGAGTGCCGTTAGGATAAGTGAATTGGAGATTTTCGCAGCGGATAAGCGGCGCCCCATAGCGCTGTTCGCGCGCCTGGTCTTGTTGTTTTAGCGATTCGTACGTAGCGTCCGAGAGTTGCCATTGGTTATCTTTGAATTTTTGTAGTCCTTCAGCGATGGTGAGCGGCGCATGCGAGTTTATGCCCATACGATGGAAATATTTGGTTACGCCCAAGGGCATAACGCCGTGCTGCTCAAGCAGATCCACTTCACGTAAGACCTCATGCGCCGGGGCATAACGAACCATTTTGCCTTCATCCAGCAAAAGGATTTTTTGCGCTTCCAAAACCTCTTCAGTTTCATGTTCAACCACCAACAGGGTCAGATCATCGCGCTGCCTGAGGTGATTGGCTATTTCGAAAACTCCGGCTTTGCTTATAGGGTCGAGATCGGTGGTCGGTTCATCCATGACCAGGACTTTGGGGTACATCGCCAACACTGAAGCAATGGCCAATTTTTGCTTTTGTCCCCCTGAGAGGGTAGCGGGTGGGCGCCGTTTCATGTTCTCCAATCTTACAAAACGGAGCGCCTCATCCACGCGATGCGCAATTTCCTCGCGCGGGACATTAAAGTTTTCCAGGCCAAAAGCGACTTCTAATTCCACATTGGTAGAAAAAAGTTGGGCTTCAAAGTCCTGGAACACCATGCCCGTTACTTCGGCCATCTCGGCAACGCGCGACGTACGGGTGTTTTTGCCACACACCTGGACCTCGCCGGAGAATTTGCCACGGAAAAAATGGGGCACCAAACCGTTGATGCAGGCGGCCAGGGTGCTTTTTCCGGCTTCGCTGGCGCCCATGATGGCAATAAACTCGCCAGGATTAACCTCTAGAGAAATAGACTCGATAGCGTTACGCTTTTGCCCGCGGTAGCGATAGGTCAGGTCTTTGATCGTAATGATTGGCTGGTTCATAATGAATCATCCGTCTCCACAAGGGGGGTTTTCGTTCAGCTTTCTTGAGCATTGGAAGCACGCATAATGGCATCCCAAATCAAATACTCATTTTGATTGGCAACCTGAGACATGCGCATGGCCATGAGCACGTAAAGGCCTTGAATCAGCGCATGTTGGGCGATACGCGAGGCGAGAGTCTCTGGGCGCGATTCATGAGAAATGCTTAATAAAAGCACATCCGCCAATTTGCTGAGTTCAGAGGAGGGGTTGCCGGTAATAGCAATGATTTTACAGCCGTGCCGGTGTGCTTCTCTGGCGGTATGAATAGGGGGTTGAGAGGCTCCGGTTTGAGAAATAACAACCAAGGCATCGTTTTCGGTGAGGAGAGCAGCCTGCATTAACTGAAGATAGGCATCCGTTTCGACCCTGCAGTTCAGTCGAAGCCGAATCAGGCGATTGTGTAATTCATGCGCCATTGGACTGGACGTGCCCACACCGACGATCAAAATCGTGTGAGCATTTTGAAGCAAAGTCGCTGCCCGATCCAGCGCCTCGTCGTTCAAGAGATCAAGCGTATCTTGCATGGCCTGAATGCTGCCCAGAAAGACCTTGCGCATGACGGTGAGAGATGAGTCATCCTTTTCGATGTGATCAAAGATCAGATCGGGGGAATCCAGGAGCGAACGCATTAACGCGATTTTGAGTTCTAGGTAACTATGAAAACCCAGCGCACGACAAAAACGCACCACAGTGGCATCACTGACACCGCTATGAGCAGCCAGTTCGGCCAGCGTCATTGGCATGACTTTCTGGTGATTGGCCAGTATGAAATCTGCCACTTTCTTCTCGGAAGGAGAAAGGGTGGGATAAAAGCCACGAATATGAGAAAGCGCGCTGTGGGTTATTAAGGTTTCATCAACCATTTCAGGTATGAAACGTGCCTGACTAAATTGAAAAAGTACCGTTGATTTAGAGATTAAAGCGAAGAACCGCTAAAGGCGTTGTTTTTATACCCCCTGTAGTTAAGTTTTACTGATAAGTACTAACTGTGAAATTCTACTACATTTTAGCAAAACTCAAAGCAAAGGTCAATAGATCGCATTTGTTCACCCGAAATGTTACCGGATTAAGATGGTTGGCTCAAAAGAAAATGTTATCGGAGTTAGCCATGGTCGAGGCGGACTTGTTCGCCTGGCGCTGCACCCGATGGAGTAAGGGGAGGTGCACCTTGAAGCGGGAGTGCTGGAGTAGTTAGACCGGGTCTGCGATGCGACGTTATAGCGCATCCTCAAACGGGTTGGGCGGAGGAAGGCAACACTGGCATATCGCAACACCCCCAGCTACCTATGTCATTCTTTGCGTAATTGGCAGACCCTGCGCCATCAGACTAATCTCTTCATTTACCCCAGCAGATTGCCGACTGAGTGAGCAACTCTGGGCAGTTCCCATCTGCAAAGGTGCCAAACCGGCCATTGTTCTTCAAACTCCCATTCAAAGAAGGCGACATTTCGGTAACATTTTCCTTTGATTTGACAAGGCTTCAGGTTCTATCCATCTGGTTGCTGGGGATAAATGGAACGTTTGGGTTACTCCATTGGCGGTTTCAGACTTGACCGGTTTTAAGGCATAATAATAAAAGCCTGTACCCATTTCCAATTTTCAGCCCACCTACCTCTACGGCGAAATCACCATGACCTTACCATCCTTTGTTTTTCAGCGTGCCAACTTAGAAACTTGTGCCCAGGCCACCGATATCGTGGTGGTGATTGACGTCCTGCGTGCCTTCAGCACTGCGGCGTATGCCTTTGCTGCCGGCGCCGATCGCATCTTGTTGGTGAGCACCGTTGACGAGGCCCTGGCGCTAAAACAACGCCTACCTCATGCCCTGATTGTGGGCGAGGTGAACGGCTTCAGCGTGCCGGGCTTCGATTTTTGCAACTCGCCCAGCCAGATTGTCGGCCAGGATTTGCGCGGGCTCACCCTGGTCCAGCGCACCACGGCCGGTACCCAAGGGGTGGTGCGCGCTCAACGGGCACGGCACATCTTAGCAACCGCCTTCTGTACTGCCCGTGCCACTGCCATGTATCTGCACCAGTTTTCCGGCCACACCATTACCTTTGTGATCACTGGCCAGCGCGCCGAGGGCGGGGGTGAAGAAGATGCTGCCTGCGCCGATTACATTGAAGCCCTATTGCGTGGCGAAAATCCATCCCCTGGACCGTTTATTCAACGGGTGCGCGAATCCTCAACCGCCCGCAAGTTCCTTGCCCTGGGCAGCCCCGACTTCCCACCCTCCGACCTGGACTACTGCACCGCAGTGGATCGCTTTGACTTTGCCATGGTCGTCAATCGCGAAGGTGATCTCTTTGTCCTGCGGGCCGTGGCACCTTTAACCCGGGGCTAGTCTTCCAACGGCTGCCAACGCTCGGCCAGGCGTGCCATCACCTCGGGCAAAGTCGTATATTCCATTGCCTCCATCGGCAGGCGATGGGGCTCGAACGGCCCATGTTGGCGCAGCGCGTCCGCCAGCACATTGCACAACCGTCGCGCCTCGTCGAAGCCTGGATCATCAAACAGGTCACGTGGGCCAATCAACCGACCCTCGGCCAGTTGAAAACCCAATGCAATAACCCGCGGCGGCCCATCGAAGCGGCTGGGCGTCGCCTGTCGCACCGGCACTGGCATTAACGGGCCATAATGCGAGCCACGCATCCAGCCCTCGACGATATGCGGCAGGGTGAAGGGCTCCAGTACCTCGCCAACCGCCGGAAACTCGCCTTGGCAGCGCACAATGCACACCGGGTCGTCCTTACCCACATATTTACCGGCAATCAGGGCCAGGCGCTGGGTAGATGAGACGGCGGCAATGACCCCACGCTTGGTGTAAACGGCTTTGACCATGTAACGCCCGGCAGCCCCGATGAAAACCAGCAGATCATAAGATTCTTCAGGGGTGTCAAAGACGATGCGACGGTGTTCTATAACGTCATGGACTTCGAAGCGAAAACCGGCATGCATACTCGGTGAGATCACCAGCCCGGCGGTGTTGAAAGGGTCGGCGAACATCTTGTAAAGCGGCAGGTTCCATGCCCCAGCCGAGGTCTTATCGGCCATGAAGATGATCACCGGCTCCGAGGGACGTTCCTCAATGGTCATTTCGGCCACGCCCGGCCCCATTCCACGCACATTTCCGGAGAAGGCATCCGCCAGTAAATCCTGGCCAGCGCCGTAGAGTTTGAGCCGTCGCGCCACCTCGGTGCAGGCTTTGAACACATCCCACGCCAGATGATGAATGCCGGAGTAATCTGTGCCATGGGTATGGGTGAGGATGAGTTGTAGGTCATCCCCACAGGCGGTAACGTAAAAATCGAGGATCTCGCCTTTAGCCTGGGCCCGAGATAGTAGCGTGCGTGCTTCATCTAATAACGCCTCATGACAGGCAGAGTGCCCAACATAGCCACCCACATCGGCTTTAATGACACTTAACGTTAGCGTTGCCATGGCTCCCTCCTTTTGTTCAGGTTACACGGCAACAATGAAAGCCGTTATGGTTTTTTATTACATTATGGCACGACCAAGACGGGGATTCAATCCCGCTTGGGAGTTTTGCCAGGATCAATCTTTGAAGCACCACGACGGTGTTGGGTTAGTTTTACCGTGCATGATTTGTCTTCCACGTGCCTGAATTAATCCTGGCGATCATACAGGCACGCATCGCCGTGAACATGTAGAAAATGACCATCTGCTCTACCCTTGCTTGGAGTATAATTGGCGCAATCGCCATTATCCTCTTCACACGATAACCGAAGTGGTTATGCCCGCACCCTATGCCGGCCTGTTGGAACGCTATCACGAATGGCTGGATCTGCCGGCCTATACCCGTCCGATCACCCTCTTAGAAGGCAATACCCCCCTGATCCCCATGCCCCGCCTGGCTGAGGAACTCGGGGGCGGTTTTGAACTCTACGTCAAGTACGAAGGGCTCAATCCCAGTGGCTCGTTCAAAGACCGCGGGATGACCGCCGCGATTAGCGAGGCACTCGGGCGCGGGGTGCGAGCCGTTATCTGCGCTTCGACCGGAAACACGGCGGCCTCGGCAGCAGCCTATGCGGCACGAGCGGGCTTGCGCGCCATCGTCCTCATCCCTCAAGGCAAGGTGGCGCTGGGTAAACTGGCTGGCGCGCTGGCTTATGGCGCCGAGGTCATCCAGATCGAGGGCTCCTTTGACGATGCCTTGGCCCTGGTAGTTGAGATCAGCCAAAAATACCCGATTGCACTGGTCAATTCGCTCAATCCCTATCGCCTGGAAGGGCAGAAAACGGCCGCCTTTGAGATCTGTGATACCCTCGGCAGTGCGCCGGATTGGCTGTGCCTCCCGGTAGGGAACGCTGGGAATATTACTGCTTATTGGATGGGTTTTCGCCAATATCACATCCGTCGCGGGAGCGGATTGCCACGCTTATTGGGTGTTCAGGCTGCTGGCGCTGCCCCGCTGGTTTTAGGACACCCGGTCGAAAAACCCGAAACGGTCGCCACCGCTATCCGTATCGGACGACCGGCGCGGGGTGAACAAGCCCTAGCCGCCGCCGAAGAATCCGGTGGGCGCATCATTGCCGTGAGCGATGATGAGATTCTGATGATGCAGCGTCGCCTGGCTGCCCACGGCGTGTGGGTTGAGCCGGCCTCGGCGGCCGGGCTAGCCGGGTTGGCCCACGAGATCGCTGCGGGGCGTTTTAACCCCCGCGGCCAGCGAATTGTCGCCATCTGCACCGGGCACGGCCTCAAAGACCCTGATATTGTTGCCCGTTGGAGCACGCCGCCACGCACCCTGCCGGCCAGCTTGCAGGCGCTGACCGATGCCTTGTTAAGGGAGGTAGCGTGAACGAGCGCTGGATCCAGGTGCGTGTTCCGGCTACTACAGCCAACCTTGGCCCGGGTTTTGATGCGCTGGGGCTGGCTCTTGATCTGTGGAACGAGGTCTGGGTGCGCCCAGCAACAACGGCCCAGGTGCATGTTTGCGGTGAGGGGGTTGGATTACCCTTGGAAGCCAATCGTGCAGTGCAGGCCATTCACTATTTTTATCAACGCGTGCTTGGGCAAACACCCCCGCCCTTGGAAATTGTGCAATACAACCGTATCCCCCTTAGTTCAGGACTGGGTTCCAGTGCTGCCGCTGCGCTGAGCGGGCTGCTGGCCGCCAGTGCCCTCAGCGGTCATACCTTGAATACTGCGATTTTGCTGCGACTGGCAACTGATCTAGAAGGGCATGCCGATAATGCTGCGGCAGCCTTGTTGGGCGGCCTGGTGGTGATCATTGCCGAGGGAGATGACCTATATCCCTATCCTTTTGCTCCGGCAACGTGGCAGATAGCCGTGGTCTTGCCAAGCATTGATCTCTCCACCGCAGCAGCCCGTGCCGCATTACCACGTCAGATTGCGCTGGAACAAGCGGTTTACAACTTGGGACGGGCAGCGCTGGTTGTGCAGGCCCTCCAACAAGGGGATCTAGTTCTGCTGCGGCGGGCAATGCAAGATCGCCTACATCAGCCTTATCGTCTGCCACTCATCCCCGGCGCAATGGAGGCCATCGCCCGTGCGTATGATTACGGTGCCGCGGCGGCTCTATCGGGCGCCGGGCCAAGCGTGATTGCCTTTGCCCTCTCCGATATGGCGCCCATAGCCGCCGCAATGCAAGATGCCTTTCGTTCCGCCGGCGTGAACACCCGCGCCTGGATCCTCACGCCCAGCCCGAACGGCGCCGCCTGGGCTTGGGTCGAGGCGCCGGATATCCCTCCCACGGAGTAACATCATGCGTGCTTATCGTGATCTTCCCCCTGGCTACCGTCTCTACAGTGAGTTTAACCTGGAGAATTCGCGCCTGTTCCTGACGATGAACCTGCTCGGGCTGGGACTGCTGATGGCGGCGGGTTGGTTGTTTGGGGTACTGATTGGCGCCCTACGCCCTCACACAGGCGAATTCGTCTTGATCCTATGGAGCGGCAACACGGCCTGGATGATCGGGCAAATTTTGGCATTGGCCGGGCTGTTGGTGGTGATGATTGTGCTACATGAGAGCCTGCACGCCCTGGCATTTTGGCTCTTCACCCATGACCGCCCGCAATTTACCTTCAAGGGGTGGTATGCCTCTGTCTCAGCCCCAGGTTGGTATTTCATGCCCTCGGCCTATCTCATCATTGGTTTATTACCCTTGGTGGGGATCAGCTTGCTGGGGTTGGCGCTGGTGCCGTTCGTGCCCGAATCCTGGATCGTACCTTTGTGGGTGTTAATGACCATCAATGCCGCTGGGGCCATCGCCGACCTGATCATGGTGGGTTGGACCCTGCGCCTACCGCGTGGTGCCGTGGTGCAGGATTATCACACCCGCACCGTGGCGTATGTGCCCGAACAATCATGATATAGCCGGGAATTGCCTCGCCCATGTTATCATAAGCGCAGTAACTTTCTAGTCACCCCTCACCGAGGCGTTTTCATGGACTGGTTGGCATATTTCAGCATTGCATTGGCGGCGGTCGCAGCAGGGGCGGTGAATGCCCTGGCTGGCGGCGGCACACTGATTACCTTCCCCGCCCTGATGGCTGTGGGTGTGCCGGCTGTGGTCGCCAACATAACCAATACGGTAGCGTTGCTGCCGGGTTACCTCGGTGGCACCTGGGCCCAACGCGCGGATTTACAGGGCCAATCGCAGCGCCTGCGCACCCTGCTCCCGGCAGCGCTGCTTGGAGGGCTCGCAGGCGGGCTGCTACTTCTGCTCAGCGGTGAACGGCTCTTTCGTGCCCTGGTGCCCTATTTGATCCTCTTCGCATCGCTCTTGCTGGCCGTGCAGGATGAGATCCGGAAGCGAGTCTTTTCTCCATCTCGCGAGGCCGACCCGCCTGCCCGTTCGCGTGAAGCCCTGGCAATCTTCCCTGTGTTCCTGGCCGCCATCTATGGCGGCTACTTCGGCGCCGGGCTCAGCGTGATCCTGCTGGCTGTCCTGGGGCTGGTGCTCGAAGATACGCTTACCCGCCTCAACGCCCTCAAACAAGGGCTCTCGCTGGCGACCAACCTCACCGCGGCGCTGTACTTCGTTTTCTCCGGGCGGGTACTGTGGCCAGCGGCGCTGGTGATGGCTGGTGGGGCGTTGCTAGGGGGCATGTTGGGGGGGGTTCTAGCCGGACGGGTTAAGCCTATCGTCCTGCGCTGGTTGGTTGTGACGATTGGAATCATCGTTGCGATCATCTACGTTGTACGCGGGTGAAGGGCGGGTGTGCTAAAATACCTTCATGCACGCGCTTGAGCGTCACCCCTGGCTACGGGGTGGGTTGATTGCTTTTGCTCTCGGCCTGCTGACAGCCTGGCTGATCTACACCCCGCCCGGGCTGCTGGGCAAAGCTGATGCCATCGGTTACGCCGTTTGCCATCGCAGCCCAGCGCATTCGTTTTTTGTGGGAGAGATACAACTGCCCCTGTGCGCCCGTTGCAGCGGGACGTTTTTGGGCGCGCTAATTGGACTGATGGTTCAACTCCCCCGCGGGCGGCGTGCAGGTTGGCCGCCATTCCCCCTGCAATGGGCGGTGATCCTCCTCGGGTTGGCTTTCGCCCTGGATGGGGTGAATTCCTTCCTCAGCCTGCTGCCGGGTGCCACTGCGCTCTACCCCCCAAACAATGCCCTCCGCCTGGCCAGTGGCAGTGGCTTTGGTGCCGCGCTGGCAATCCTGCTCTATCCTTTCATTAATCAAATTCTCTGGGCGCAACCCATCCCTGAAGCTGCACTAGCCACCCCGTGGCAAGGGCTGAGTCTATTTGCCGCTGTTGCTGCGGGTGCCCTGGGCATTTACGCACGCCTTCCCTGGTTGACCCTCCCGCTAGCCTTTCTTAGCACCGTCGGGGTGATCATTCTGCTGAGCCTATGTTACACCCTGTTGTGGGTTGTCCTGCTTCAACGCGAAAACACCTTTACGACCTGGCGCGGCCTGGGCGGTTTCTTGCTGGTCGGTCTAACTACTGCACTATTGCAAATCGTTTTAGTGGATGCAGGGCGCTTTTTCCTCACCGGCACCTGGGCCGGTTTTATGCTCCCGTGAGAAAGGATGGTTGCCCATGGAGCTCTTGGGTATTCTCTCTGCCTTTGGGCTTTCGGCCAGCGCTGGGCTAAATGCCTACATCCCGCTGCTGGTCGTTGCGCTACTGGGGCGCTTCACCAATCTGATCACGTTGCGCTCACCCTGGGATACGTTGACCAACGGTTGGGTGATCGCATTGTTGGTGCTACTGGCGCTGATCGAATTCTTCGCCGACAAAATCCCCGCGGTCAATCACCTTAATGATATCCTTCAGGCCTTTATCCGTCCCACCGCCGGGGCGATTGTCTTCGCCGCTAGTGCCAACGTGATCACCGAGATTCACCCGGTGCTTTCCCTGGCGCTGGGTCTGCTAGTGTCTGGCGGGGTGCATGCCACCAAAGCGCTGGCCGTGCGTCCGGCAGTTACAGCGACCACCGGCGGTGCAGGCAACGTGCCGGTCAGCTTGCTGGAAGACCTCACCGCAACGCTGGTCTCCATCCTGGCCGTGGTGGTGCCGGTGGTTATCGCCTGCGTGCTGATTGTGGTCACATCCTGGATTGTCTTTCGCCTCTACCGCCGCGCCAAACCAGCCACCTGATTCTCACACCTCGTAGCCATCCACAGCCGCGCGTACCAGGTCGCCCAGCGTTGGGTAGGCCGGTGCCCATTGCGCCAGATGCGCGAGCGTTGCCCCGGCCTGCAGTGCCAGACTCAGGGCGTTGATCACCTCAACGGCATGGCTGCCTAACGCCGCCGCACCGAGCAAACGCCTGCTCTCGGCATCTACAACCAGCTTCAGCACTCCCTGCGTATGTCCAAGCAGGTGAGCCTTGAGTGCCTGATCCCAATCGGCGCGCAGCACCTGGATGGTGCGACCCTGATGACGGGCTTCGGCCTCGCTCAGGCCCACCTGAGCCACCTGCGGATCGCTATAGACGGCTTCGACTGGCACAATGGCCTCTAGCGGTGGTGTGGGTAGACCCAGTGCATGACGCACGGCAAGGCGTGCCTGCGCCTGAGCACGATTCACGGTAAAGGGCGGGCCGGTCACATCACCAATGGCGTAAATGTGCGGCTGCGAGGTGCGTCCGTAGTTATCCACCACTACCCCTTGGCGGGTGATGTTCACCCCGGCAGCATCCAGGTTCAGCCGATCGGTATCCGCACGCCGCCCAATGGCAATGAAGGCGTGACTACCTTCCAGGGTGCGCCCATCCTGCAAGGTCACGCGAATCCCGCTACCGGTGTTTTCAGCCTGCGCCACTGGCGCGTTAGGGCAAAGGCGCACCCCGCGCGCTTCCATCGCTGCGATTAACCCAGCGGCAATCTCCGGCTCAGCACGGGGTAGGAAGGTGGGTAAATCTGTCACCCAGGTGGTGGGTACTCCCATTTGGCTG
Source organism: Thermanaerothrix sp. (assembly GCF_056331585.1). Classification (NCBI taxonomy): domain Bacteria; kingdom Bacillati; phylum Chloroflexota; class Anaerolineae; order Anaerolineales; family Anaerolineaceae; genus Thermanaerothrix; species Thermanaerothrix sp. The sequence goes on along the minus strand of NZ_JBWGPQ010000027.1, from coordinate 18,533 downwards.
AAAAACGACACATATTCACTTCCGGTCACCCCGCCACCGATCATAATCAAATGCTCCGGCCAGTCCTTGAGGTTGGCCATGGCTCGGGGTGCCAGCAGGCGCTGCCCATCGGGCTTCAGCCCTGGCAGGAATATCGGCTCGGAACCAGTGGCCAGGATTACGCGGTCAACATTGACACGCTCGCGATGCCCGGTGGAAAATTCCAGGCGCAGGGTGCGCGGATCTTCAAAACGTGCCACCGCCTCGATCAACCGCACCCCAGCCTGGCTCAGCGCTCGGTGCTGGCGCTGGCTCTGCGCCTCGGCCTGCGCGCGAACCCGCGCACGCAGTGTACCCAAATCCGGGCGAGAGAATGGATTTTCCAGCCAGGTGTGGGCAGCGGTGAGCGCCTCGGCAGCGCTCAAGAACACCTTACTCGGTACCAGGCTGTGCCAGGTAGCCCGCCCACCCAGGCGCGCGGCTTCAATCAGTATGACCTCTGCTCCCAAACGAGCCGATTCTAAAGCGGCGGTGACCCCAGCCGGGCCACCGCCGATGATGACAATTTGTGCCATGTTCCCCTCCGTGCCAAGGGACTATTTTGACCAGTCCACAGCCAATTTTTCGCGCCCGCGCAGCAGTTTCTCCACCGCCATGGCGGCAATGGCACCCTCCGCGGCGGCTACCACGGCTTGCTTGACATGGTTGCACAGCACATCTCCCACGGCAAAGACGCCGGGGATGGCAGTCTGAAATTCGCGATCTACGATCAGACAGCCGGTCTCACTCAGCGGCAGTTGCCCCTGCAAGAAGTCGGTGATCGGTTGGCCGCCCTGCAGGTAAATGAATGCACCGCTCACGGGCAAGGTTTGTTCGGGTTGGCCGCGCTGGCGGAAGCGTACCCCTTCCACCCGTTCCTCACCCAGGATTTCTTTCAACACCGCGCCGGGGTAAAACATAACCTTAGGATGATGAAGCAGTTCCTCGGCCAGGTCGGTGGGGGCTTTCAGGTCAGGGGTGGGCGAAAGGAAGTGCACGCGGCGCACAAAGCGGGTGAGGAAGAGCGCCTCTTCGATGGCCTCGTCGTTATTCCCTGCCACCACCACGTCCTGATCGCGGAAGAAGGCGGCGTCACAAGTGGCGCAGTATGAGACGCCACGCCCTAGCAGGCGATCCTCGCCTGGCACGCGGTTGCCGCGCCCCATGGAGCCGGTCGCAATGATGACCGCCCGCGCCAGGTAAGTGCCGTTGTTTCCGTAGAGTACCTTGGGATCGCGATCTAGTTCGCAGCCCTGAATCTTATCCTGGATGAATTCGGCTCCAAACTGCTGGGCTTGCCGGCGCATGCGTTGGAGTAACTCGGCCCCGCTGATCTCTTCCGGGATGCCGGGGTAGTTGGCAATCTTGCTGGTAATGCCGAGGGCGCCAGCGGTCAGTCCTTTGTCAATGACCAGCGTTTTGAGGTTGGCACGGGCGGTATAGATGGCCGCGGTCGTGCCCGCCGGCCCACCCCCGATGATTGCCACATCGTACACGGTCTCATCTTGGCTTGTGGGTAGGTCTAACCCGAAGTCTAAGCCCATGCTCAACCTCCTTATGCTTGGGTTAAGCGGTAATCTTGGCCAGAATGTCGCTAGCTTCCATGATCAGATATTCCGTACCGTCGTGGCGGAACTCGGTACCGGAGTACTTGGCAAAGATCACTTTATCGCCCACTTGCACTTTGATCTCTTCGTCGTCACCCACCGCAACCACCAGACCGGTTTGCGGCTTTTCCTTCGCCGTCTCGGGGAGCAGGATACCCGATGCGGTGCGGGCTTCCTGGTCTAAGGGGCGCACCAGGACGCGTGAACCCAGGGGTTGAATGGGGGGAGTGGAAAAAGTGTCCGTCATGAGTCGTACCTCCTTGATGGAATTATAGATTATTTCAGCCCTAAGAGGCGATCAATTTTGGGCCGGTCGAAGCCGACCACGATTTTGCCGTTGATATCAATGACCGGGACGCCCTGCTGGCCGGAGCGGCGCACCATATCGCGCGCGGCGGCGGCATCGCGGCTGACGTCCACATCGCGGAACTTGATGCCCCGTTCGCGCAGGTAACGCTTGGCCATGTTGCAGAAGGGGCAGTTGGGCGTGGAAAACACAATCACTCGCGGTTGCGAAGAGGTTCCTGTGCTCATCGTTACATACTCCTAAACCTGAGACTCAATCCGAATGTTTAGATGCAACCGTGCGCGAAAAGTTGCACGGATAGGCCGTTTGACCCACGTGCCCGGCGGAGATAAAATCATCTCGAACGACCCATGGCATCACCCAAACCTCACGTCACGCTCAACACACCTCCCTGGGTTTACCTGGGGGCTGGACTGATGGTGCTGGTTACCCTGGTTGCCCTGACGGAGGTCAATTACCGCTTTGCCCTCGCCAACCCCGGCGGCAACGACTTCCTGGCCCGCTGGATGGGCGCCCACATGTGGCTAAAAGAAGGGCTCAATCCCTACGATGAGCGGGTTAGCTTAGCCTCACAAATGGTCATTTATGGTCGCCCTGCCGATGCCAGCCGCGGTGAGGACGTCGCTCACTTCGTCTATCCTCTCTTCTCGATGCTCTTCTTCGCGCCCCTTGGCCTCCTCGATTATCCCCTGGCTAGAGCTTTATGGATGACATTGCTGGAGATTGCACTGGTGGCGGTCGTGCCACTCAGCCTGCACCTGGCCGGCTATCCCGCGCGGGGTAAGGCTTTACTGGCTTGGGTGTTGTTTACCGTCCTGGGTTATATTGGCATTCGCACCGTTGTGCTGGGGCAGTTCGCCGGCCTGAACGTTCTGCTGATTTTGACGGGCCTGGTGCTCATATACAACCGGTCTGATCTTGCTGCCGGCTTGGTGCTGGCACTGACCGCCAGTAAACCGCAAATGACCTTTCTGCTCTTGCCCTTGGTTCTGCTCTGGGCCTTTTCGACCCGGCGCTGGCACCTTGTCGGTGGCCTGCTGGGCGGACTGGCCGGGCTGATACTTGGCTCATTAGCACTAATCCCCACCTGGCCGCAACAATTCCTACAGCAATTGAGAGAATACCCGACCTACACCAACCGCATTGGTTCTACTCTTTCTATTGTGGCCGGCTTCTTTCCCAACCTGGAAATACCCCTGAACGTCCTGTTACATGCAGGGTTTACTCTCTTTCTGGGTTGCATTTGGTGGCAGATGTGGGGTAAGGGTTGGCCGGAATTCCTCTACGCCGCTCTGCAGACACTGGTCATTACCAATCTGATTGCGCCCCGCACCGCCACCCCGCATTACACTGTGCTTTTGCCGGCGGTGTTCCTGATCTTCCGTGCCCTGGAAGCACGTTGGGGGCGGTGGGGGACCCATGCCGTCTGGGGATGGGCCCTGCTATTGTTTGTAGGGCAATGGGTGCTCTTCCTGGTCACTCTGGTTGGGGATATGGAATCGGCCTGGATGTACCTGCCCCTGCCGTTCTTCTGCCTGATCGGATTGCTGTGGGCGCGGCGGTGGTGGCTGACGGAGGCACACCCATGAGTAAGCGTCTGCAGGCCGGGCTGCTTGGGCTGGTTTTGCTCCTGGGCCTGGGTGTGCGCCTGTATCGCCTGGCCGACCGCGGCATTTGGTACGATGATGCCTTTTCCATCCTGCTGTCCGAACGCCCGTTGAATCTTATCGTTCAGGGCACCGCCGCCGATACCATGCCACCACTGTATTATTTTTTGCTCCATGCTTGGATGCAGGGGGGACAATCCATCGCGTTCATTCGAACCCTGAACGTGGTGCTTTCGTGTGGGATCATCCTGGCAGTTTATGCCCTGGGTAGCATCCTGTGGGACGAGCGCGTGGGGCTGGTGGCGTCGCTACTGATTGCCTTTTCTCCGCTCCAGGTCTATCACGCCCAAGAAGTGCGGATGTATGCGTTGTTAGCCCTGGCATTGGTGGGTTATACCCTCGCCTTTGTACGCCTCTGGCAGGCCGATACGGCAGGGCGAACCGACTGGCTCGCCTGGGCAGGGCTGATCCTGGCTGGCGTGATTGCCATGTATACCCATAACCTGGCCGTCTTCAGCCTCGTTTTCCCCGGGCTGTTCTTACTATTGCGTCGCGCGTGGCGCCTGCTGGGCCTCTGGCTCGCTGGTTTAATGTTGATTGGTCTTTTAAGCCTGCCCTGGCTGGTGCAGGTGCCGGGGCAAATTGCCAAGATTCAAGCCGCCTTCTGGACGCCGCGCCCGGGCCTGGTCGAAATCCTGCAGGCGCTGGTGATCTTCCACACCAATCTCCCCTTGCCACCACTCTGGCTCGGTGTGGCGCTCTTTACCACTCTGGCCAGCCTGACGCTGGTCATCTTTGAAACTTTGCGTTACCACCCCCGTGATGACAAGGAAGGACTCCTGCTTACCGCGGGGCTGCTACCCTTGGCGCTGATGTTCGGAGCTTCCTACCTCATGCGCCCGATTTTCGTCCCCCGAGCGTTTATCCTCAGCCAGGTGATTTATTTTCTTTTCTGTGCCCGCGTGCTTACCCATTCCCGGCGCCGTACCCCGGCCATTTTGTTGGCGTGGTTGCTGATCGGGGGAGATTTAATAGGGTTGGTTTACCAATCCGGTTACGCCGAGTTTCCGCGTTCGCCGTTTCGCGCCGCTATGCAAGGTGTGCACGCGGCTTATGATCGGGCCCAGGCAGCCGGTGAGCGCCTTTGCATCGTGCACGACAACAAACTGAGTTTCTTCCCCAGCCACGTCTATGACCGCGGCCTACCGCAGACCTTTCTGGACGACGTGCCCGGTTCACACAACGACACCTACGCGCCAGCCACGCGCGCCGCAATCGGCCTTTTTCCCCAACCGTCCATTGCCGCCGCTACTCAGGGTTGTGATAGGATAGCCTTTGTCGTCTTTGATAAAGCCATCCAGGAATATCGCGAGATGGGTTATGCTGAGCATGCAGTGATGGCCTGGCTGGCGGATCACTTTGTTCCCATGTCCCGCGAACGCTATGGAGACCTGTGGGTGCTGTATTTTTCCCAACCCACACCCTGACCTTTTCTTCACACCCTTCGAGTACATCGGTGCCTTTCTAATTATGACTGATGTTCCCAATCTTTAACCCGCTTCTTTTGCTGGGTGGGTTGGGTGTGGGAGCCTATGGCTTATTGGCATTGCGTCAGCGTATCCTCCATGTCACAGCCAAAGCGCCCTAGGAACCGGTCATCTTAGTTATCCCGGTGCTGGGCAGTGGACTTTTTCATCGTCCAGCCGCAGGACATGTGAGCCCGTGGGTATCCCTAACCAATGATCATTGAGGGAAGCCAGACCCTTGACAATGATTCGAAACGTTTTATAATTTCGAAACAACTCGAATTTTAATACTGTAGATAGGGAAATCTGTAATGCCCGATACTCCAGAGGCTTTCCCCGATCCTCCCCGACGCCAGTTTGTTGAGAGCATGGCATTAGCCCTGGAAGCCGCCGGCTTGCCGCGCCTGGCTGGACGCTGTCTGGCCTGGCTGCTGATCTGCGAACCACCCACTCAATCTCTGGGTGAGATAGCAGCAACCCTCGGCGCTAGCAAGGGTGCCGTCAGCCAGATGGTGCGCCTGCTGGCCGAACGGGGTTTGATCGAACGCGTACCCACCCCGCACCCACGCCGCGATTACTACCGTTTCAAACCCGGCGGATGGGTCGCTTATTTGCAACAATGGTTAGAACATCTGCGCACCTTGCACGCGCTATCGGAGCAGGGGTTAACCCTGCTCTCCGCTCCCACACCTGAAAGCCAGCAGCGCCTGTTAGAAGCCCACGACCTCTTTTCCGCCCTTGAAGCGCGCCTACCCGCGGTCTTTGCCGATATCGAAGCCGCACGCCTGGCGCGTCAAGGTGCTGCCGATCTTTTACATCCTTTATCCTCTGCAGCGGAGGTTTAAGCCTTGACCGCGAACACCCTCACCGCCGAAACCGAGAAACGCGCGGCGGCTCTCTCTTCGGTGGTAGCCGCCGTTGGCCTAACGACGTTCAAAATTGTGGTCGGCATAAGCACCGGTAGCCTGGGCATCCTAGCCGAAGCTGCCCACTCTGGTTTGGATTTGCTGGCTGCACTGATGACGTTCTTCGCCGTACGCCTCTCCGGTAAACCAGCCGATGATCAACACCTTTATGGCCACGGCAAGATCGAGAATCTCTCGGCCCTCTTTGAGACCTTACTGCTTCTGGTCACTTGTGTTTGGATCATTTACGAAGCGGTGCAGCGCCTCTTCTTCCGTCACGTTGAAATCGAGGTAACCTTCTGGGCCTTTCTGGTCATGGCCGTCTCTATTGCGGTGGATTTCACCCGCTCGCGTGTGTTGTACCACGCTGCCCGCAAGCACAACAGCCAGGCCCTGGAAGCGGATGCGCTCCACTTCAGCACCGATATCTGGAGCAGCAGCGTGGTCATCCTCGGTCTGATCGGGGTCAAGGTGGCCGAACTGCATCCTCAATGGAGCATCCTGCGCCAGGCCGATGCCGTGGCCGCGCTGGTGGTGGCTCTCATTGTCATTTATATCAGCCTGCAATTGGGCGGACGGGCGATCCAAGCATTGCTGGATGCCGCGCCCCAGGGCCAGGTCAGGGCTATTCAAGAGGCGGTGGAACGTCTGCCAGGCGTGGTAGACTGCCATCAGGTGCGCGTCCGCTACAGCGGCCCACAGCCCTTTGTGGACGCGCACATCTTGGTCGCACCGGAGATGGACTTCCCCGAGGTGCACACGCTGACCGAAGAGGTCGAGCGTATCGTTCAAACCCTCTTACCCGGCGCGGATGTCACCGTCCACCCCGAACCGGCATCAAAAGTTCCTTCTGAGACTTAAGCGTCGCCGAGAGCTTCGGCTTCTACCGGATTCTGGCGCCGCTGGGCCAGAATACCCTCGGCAGAAAAGATTGCTAGCGCTAGCCAGATCAGGCTGAATCCGACCAGTTGGGTTAAGCCAAAGGGTTCACCATAGACAAAAACGCCCAACAGGAACTGCAACGACGGGGCGATATATTGCAGTAAGCCCAAGGTAGTCAGGGGAACACGTCGCGCCCCGCCGGCAAAGAGCAAGAGCGGCACTGCCGTCACCATGCCAGTAAGCGCTAGCAATAGGGTTTGAACCGCTGGCCCATGACCGAAGGCAGCCTGACCGGTAACCTCAACGGCCACCAAGTAACCCAGCGCCGGGAGGAAGACGCTTCCCGTTTCCAGGGTTAAGCCATGAAGGGCGTTTAACGGTGCCAGTTTCTTAAGCAAGCCGTACAATCCAAACGAAAAAGCCAGCACCAGCGCCAACCAGGGCAGACGGCCATATTCCAAGGTCAGATAAGCTACGCCTACTGCGGCCAGTCCGACCGGCAGCCACTGCCAGGGACGCAATCGTTCGCGCAAGAAGAGCACGCCCAACACCACACTTACTAGCGGGTTGATGAAATAACCCAGGCTGGTTTCAACGATGTAACCCGCAGCCACACCCCAGACATACGCCAACCAATTGATCGCCAGTAGCACCCCCGCGCCCAGATAACTCACCAGGATGCGTGGTGTTAATAAGCGCCGCAATGCACCGACCTCGCGCCGCACTGCCAGCACCCCCAGCAGGAAGAGAAACGCCCAGACAATGCGATGGGCGAGCACTTGAGGTGCCGGCACCGCTTTCAACGCCTTAAAGTAAATGGGGAAGAAACCCCATAAGGTATAGGCTGCAGCAGCAAAGATCACGCCGGAATTGGTTTTTGGTCTCATCACAATCTGAGCCTCACGCTCTGGCGATTATACTCCCATCCCTGCCGGAAACGGAGAAAATGGGCCAACCAAAACCCGATTCACGATTGGATCGAACGCCTAAGAGCACCTCTTTCAGCAGAGGGTACAGGGCGTGCCGCAGAAAATCACCCTGCCGCGTCGGGCACTTTGGTGCTATCCTTATTGGGTAGAGGTCGCTCATGAAGATTCAGGTGAAACGCGTTTACGACCCTGCAACCTCCGAGGACGGTCTGCGCGTGCTGGTGGATCGCGTCTGGCCACGTGGATTGACGCATGAAGACGTCCGCGCCGACTTGTGGCTGAAAGAAATTGCGCCCAGCACTGCTTTACGCCAGTGGTTTGGGCACGACCCTACCCGTTGGGAAGCCTTCAAAGCACGCTACTTTGCCGAATTGGACGCCAATCCCCAACCGGTTGAGCGTTTGTTGAGCTTGGCCCAAGCGCAGACAGTAACACTCCTGTTTGCGGCGCGCGATGACCAGCATAACCAGGCTGTGGCCCTACGCGAGTACCTGCTGGCACGCGCTGCGCTTCGGCCTTGATTTGAGCCTGCGGGCTACTCGGTTTCGGTCACCTTGCGCAGGCCACGCGGACGCTCGGGACTGAAACCCCGCGCCACACTCAGGTGGTAGCAGAAGAGTTGGGCCGGGATAATGCTCACCAGCGGCGTTACCCATTCCGGCACCTCCGCGGGCAGGGCTATTGCTACCTGTCCCAGGCGCAATGCCTCTTCTTGATCCGAAAGCACCAGCAGTTCGGCGTGGCGTTCATGGCGCAGGTAACGCAGCAAGTCCAGCATGCCGGCATAGACCTTGCCTGCCGGCACTACTGCCATCACCGGATAGCCGTGCTCCACCAGCGCGATCGGCCCGTGTTGAAAATCGGCTGAGGAATATGGCTCGGCGGCAATATAGCACAACTCCTTGAGTTTGAGCGACCACTCGAACGCTGTGGCGTAGTTAAAGCCCCGCCCCAAGACCACACACTGCTCCATAAAGCGATAGCGCTGCGCCAATGGTTGTACCATGGCGTTTTGGATGAGCATAGCCTCCACCCAGCGCGGCACCTGCGCCAGCACAGCGCGACGGTCGTCATCATCGGCCAGGGCAGCCGAAAGTAGCGCGATGGCCAGCAATTCGCCGGTATAACTTTTGGTCGCGGCGACGGCCTCTTCCGGCCCGGCCAAGATGTCCACCACGAAATCGGCTGCTTGCGCCAGGGGGGAATCGGGTGTATTGGTGATGGCTAAGGTAGGGCATCCCTGCCGTTGCGCCTCATGCATCACGCTGAGGATATCCGGCGAACGCCCCGATTGCGAGATACCCACCACCAGCGCACCGTTCAAACGGGGCGGGGTTTGGTAGAGGCTAAAAAGTGAGGGCGTTGCTAGGGCGATCGGTAGACGGTTGAATGCGCCCCACAGATATTGGGCATAGCGCCCGGCGTTATCCGAGGTGCCGCGTGCCGCCAGAAAAACGTAATCAAATGGCTGGTGCTGTAACTGCTCGGCAATGGCACGAATTCGCGGCCAGCCCTCATCCAATAAGCGTTGCAGAGTGTGGGGCTGTTCGAAAATCTCACGTTCCAGTGGCATGCCTACCCCCTTGCGGCTGCCTGCAAGCGTTCAGCGAACTTATCGCTGCCAAAAACCGGCTCACCGTTAACCAGCGTGATCACGACCTCATGCGCTGGAGAGAGGAAGACTAGGTCAGCGCAATAGCCAGGCCGCAGACGCCCCCGATCCTCCAGACCGAGCACAGCCGCTGGGGTGCTGGTGACAGTGCACAATGCTTCCGACAGGGCGCAGCCGCTGAACGCCATTAGGTTGCGCATTGCGGTGTCAAGGCTGAGTAAACTGCCGGCCAGGGTGCCATCGGGCAGGCGTACCGAGGTGGCGTCCACCCGCACCTCGAAATCGCCCAGGCGATACTCTCCCGGTGGCATTCCCAACGCGGCTATGGCATCGGTGACCAGGGTAAGACGGTGGGGACCTTTGGCGCGCCAGGCCAGCGCTACCATTGCCGGGTGAACGTGGATACCGTCGGCAATCAAGCCAACTGTCAGATCGGGATGGGTGAGCAGTGCCCCGGCCAGGCCCGGCGCGCGATGTTCCAACGGGGGCATGGCGTTGAAGAGATGCGTGCCGTAGGTCACACCAAGATCGAAGGCATGGAGCGCCTGCTCATAGGTGGCCAGGCTGTGCCCGGCGGAAACCCGCACGCCCTGGCTGACCAAATAATGGATAACTGCCTCCGCGCCGGGTAATTCCGGCGCCAGCGTGACCAGCCGCACCCCCTGATCTGGGCGCCAGCCCTCTACAGCGCTCGCGTTGGGAAGTTGGAGGTAAGCCGGGTTATGGGCACCTTTACGTCCGGGATTGAGGAACGGCCCCTCCACATGCCAGCCCAGGGGAAATGCGCCGCGGAAATCGGGCGGTGGGCCAGCCCGCCAGGTCTCCAGCGCCGCCTCCACCTGGCTCAGCGGGCTGGTGACAATGGTGGGCAGGAATGCAGTTACCCCATAGCGCGGCAACTGGCGTGCTACCTCCCAAATCATGGTCGGATTTTCGGTGAAATCAAACCCAAAGCCGCCGTTGATTTGCAGTTCCAGCCAGCCGGGGGTCACGATCAAATCTTGAGCATCCAGGACAGGCGTTCCGGCCGGGGCGCTGACCTGTTCCGGCGTACCCACCGCCAGGATGTGCCCCTCCGCGATCAGAAGTCGCCCGGGTTTGTAACATTGGCTCGGAGTATATAGGGTGGCATTGTCGATCAGCAACATCACGATACTCCCTTGGAATTAGGGTGGGCCAACAACAAGCCCACCCTCTAGTGGGATGATAAAGGTCGGGTTACAACACTCGCCGTAGCAAGCGCACCGGCTGGCCGCTCTGGACAGACTGATAGGCGGCTTCCACCACCTCCACCGCCCGTAAGCCATCCTCCCCGCTTACACGAGGTGGGCGTTGGGCGCGAATGGCCTGGACAAAGTCTTCAATCATGGCCTGGTTGGGGTCAGACCCCCAGAACGCCCAGTAAGGGCGCTGCAAGGCATGGGTAAAGACGGTCAGATTCTGGCGGAAAGCATCTACCCACACTGCCCCGCGCTCGGTGACCATCTCGAACGAGAGGCCACCCCAGGATGGCCAATAAGGCGGGCGCGACCATGAACAATCAATGGTGGCAAACACGCCATTTTCAAAAGTTACCCACACCATCCCGCCGGTCTCCACCTCGACCTCGTCGGCGTGGAAGATCCGGTTGGCCACAGCATAGACTTCGGCGACCTCGCTGCCGAGATACCAGCGCATGATATCCACCAGGTGCACGGTATGGTCCATAATGGCCCCACCGCCGGCCAGGATTTTATCCACAAACCAGGCGCGGTGCTTCTTGGGTAGTTCGCCTTGGTTGGAAGAATTGAAGCAGTAAACCCGTCCCAATTCGCCCCCATCCAGGCGTGATTTGACCTCCAGGAGAGGCGTGGAGAAGCGCATCGGAAACGCCGTCATCAACAACACCCCGGCTTGACGGCAGGTGTGCACAATTTCTTCGGCATCTTGAACGGTTGTTGCCAGGGGTTTTTCACATAAGATGTGTGCCCCGGCCTGCGCCGCCATTTTGACCAAGGGCAGATGACGGCTGTTCTCAGAACAGATGATAACGCCATCTGGTTTGGCTTCCAACAATTCCTCATATGTGCGGAAGCGATGTGCTCCAAACAAACGGGCAAAGTGCTCTCCCCGCTGAGGGTCATCATCGGCAAGACCGATCATCTCGACCCCCGGAATGGCGCGCAGATTCTGGATATAGGCTTCGGCATGCAAGTGGGCAAAGGACATGATTCCAATCCGAATGCTCATTGTAGCCCCTCCCCTAATGATTCAAGATAAACCACCTGACCGCTGTGGGCCGACTGCACCGCCGCGGCGGCGATTTGGACTGCCGCCAGGCCATCCTCCGCCGTGACCCGAGGTGTCTTACCCTCTTTGAGCGCGGTATAGAATTCTTTGATTTCGGTGGTGTAAGGGCTTTCGCGTACCGGGCTGGAGGGTAAGCCCACGTCTGGTGCTTCAGAGTGAGGCCTTATAATCAGGCTTTCAATCGGTGAGGTGGCCTGTGAATCGAACTCGATCATCCCCTGATCGCCTGAAAGTTCAAAGCGGGTGCGGAAGGTCGGCGGCGGATATGCCCAAGCCCCGGCCACGTGAGAGATTGCACCATTCCGGTGCTTGAGCACAACTAAGCCATAATCCACCGGACTGCCTTGATGAACTGCACTGACCTTGCGGGCAAACACGCTCTCTACATCTCCGGCCACCCAACGAGCATAATCCAGGTCGTGAATCATCAAGTCCATCAGGATGCCACCCGACTTGCTCTCATCCAGAAACCAGTTGCCCACCGGCTTCTTGGGACGGTAACTGCCACGCAGAAGGCGCAAAGTAGCAATTCGTCCAATCTGCCCCTGGTCAATGATTTGTTTGGCCAGGGCATATTCAGGGAAGAAACGCACCACATGGGCGACAAACAAATGCACCCCGGCCTGGCGGCAAGCCCGCACCGCTTTGAGCGCATCTTCCACATTGAGCGCCAGCGGCTTTTCGCAGATGATATGCTTGCCCTTTGCCGCAGCTTCCAGGATCATCGGCACATGCAGGTGGGTCGGGGTGCAGATATCCACCACGTCCACCTCATCCAACAACGCGGCATAATCCGCATAAACCTTAGCCCCATACTGCTGGGCAATGGGTTGGGCTTCTTCCACCGTTTCGGCAATAAAGCCCACGATACGTGCATCGGTCTCGGCCCACGCCGCGGCATGGGTCGAGCCCATAAAACCAACGCCGGCAATTCCAACGCGCATAGAGACCTCCCTGAACAATATCATTTGAGCGCCCCCGCAGTGATACTGCGGATCATCTGTTGCGAGAAGATTACATAGAGAATTAGGATTGGCACCATTGCCAGACTGAGCGAAGATAGCACCGCATTCCAGTCGCTCACAAACTGCCCCAGGAACTGCTGCACGCCCAGCGTGATGGTCGCCGTTTTGGCACTGGGGGCGATCACCAAGGGGAACCATAAATCGTTCCAAATTGGGATCATGGTGAAGATGCCGATAGCCCCCAGCGCCGGGCGCACCAGAGGCAAGACCATGGTGTAGATGCGATATTCACTCGCCCCGTCAATGCGGGCTGCGTCCTTTAATTCTTTGGGCACCTGGCGCATAAACTGACTCAAAATAAAGATCGTAAGCGGCAAGCCTTGAGCGATATATACCAGGATCAGGCCGGTCAGTGTGTTGACTAGTCCCAATGTGACCATCAGACGTAGTAAACTCACTGTGCCCAGGCGGATGGGAATCATAATCCCGATGGAGAGGTAAAGCGCCATCAGGGTATTGCCACGGAAGTTGTACTCTGAGAGGGCAAAGGCCGCCATCGAACCGAAAAGGAGGATGAAGAGCAAGGACACCCCGGTGACAATAATGCTATTTAGAAAATTTTGAGTAAAGTTTGATCGGCTCAGTACCGTTTGGTAACCGATCAAATCAAAATTGGAGGGATTGGGGAACGCAAACGGTTCCCCGAAGATCGCCTTACGGGTCTTAAACGAATTAATCAAGATCAAAATCACCGGAAAGATTGCCAGCAGGGAATAACCAGCCAGAATCAAGTGGGGAATCAGGCGGCTAACCCACAGGCGGATGCGATAGAGCAGACCGAAGTCCTTGCCATAGGTGATCGAGCGTGAAACGGTTGTCATGGCATCCTCCTCACATCTCCACGGTCTGCACCCGTCGCTGCCACAGGAACATGTAAATGAGGACGCCGGTTAGGATGATGAGGAACATCATCGCTGCCACAGTGGCGCCCATGGTCGGGTTACCCAATTGCAACTGCTGGCCGAAGAAAGTGCGGTAGAAGAGCGTGCCCATGATGTCGGTGGCAAAGTTCGGCCCGGCCAGCGCCCCTTTGATCGTGTAGATCAGGTCGAAGGCATTGAAGTTGCCCACAAACGTCAGGATACCCACAATACCCACGGTGGGCAAGATGAGCGGGAACTTGATGCGCCAGAAGATTTGCCAACCGGTGGCGCCATCCACGCGTGCCGCCTCGATCAGTTCCTCGGGGATGCCGATTAAGGCAGCATAGAACAGCACCATAGGAATCCCCACAAACTGCCATACCGAGATCAGCGAAATAGTCACTAATGCGGTGCTTTCTAGCCCCAGCCAGGGGCGGAAAAGCGCGCCCAATCCTACCGCTTTGAGAATGCTCTCGGCCACGCCCCATAGCGGGCTGAGGATCAAGTTCCAGATGAAGCCAATGATCACAAACGAGAGCACCGTGGGCATGAAGAGAACTGTGCGGTAAAACTTTCGCCCCCAACCCCCGGTCGCCAAGAGGGCTGCCAGCAATAGCCCGATCGGGTTTTGCACCAGCATATGAACCAAGAAGAAGACAATGTTGTTTTTCAGCGCACCCCAAAAGCGCGGTGCGTAGTCGGAGTCGGTAAATAACTTGATATAGTTTTGGAGTCCGACAAAATATTCCTTATTATCCGGCCCGGTGGCGAAAAATGACAAGCGGAGCGAATCGATCAAGGGATAAATCATGAATAAGGTATAAACGATCACCGCCGGGGCTAAAAAGACCACAATATGGGTGGGAAAAGTGCGCGACTTTAATTTGGCGCTCACATTCACCTCTCCAACGCTAATCTTGAGCCGGGCAGGGGCGGCCAGTAATAGCCTGGCCACCCCCTTCTGCCCTATCTGCCTACTGCTTGGGCTTATACCATTTGTCTAATCCAGCCTGGATCTCCTGCGCGGCCTGTTCGGGGGTCAGGGTGCCGTTGATGACCGCCGCGCTCACCCGCCATAACTCGTTCTCGAGATTTGGCTCGCCGCGCGAGAGAATGTGATACGAGTTGCGGATCGTGGATTTGCACTCGTTGCGCCAAGAGACGAATTCCTGCGCCAGCGGGTCTTTCAATTCCACGGGGGTGCTGTGGAGCGGGAAGAAGCCGGGCAGGGCATTGCCGTACAGTTCGGCAAACTCGGCCGAGGCGACCCAGGAGAGGAATGTCTTTGCTTCCTCGGGGTGTTTAGTCGCCGCATTCATCCCTAAAGCGATATCCACATGATCGCTGATGTAGCACTGGTCGCCCGCTTTCTCCACCGGAGGTTTGAAAATACCCAAGGGGAAGGACGCCTGTTTCTCAAACAGCGCAATTTCCCATGAACCGGTAGGGTAGATCGCGCCCTTGCCCAAGGTAAAGAGCGCTTGGGCGTCCGGGTATTTTACAGACTCAAAGCCGGGCGGTAGATAATCGCGCCAGCGTGCCAGTTGCTGCCAGGTCTTGATGTAGGGCTCATCGGTGAACTTGGCTTCACCGCGGATGAGCGCCAGACGGCCCTCTTCACCCTTCCAGTAGTTGGGGCCGATGTTCTGGAAGCCCATGGTCGCAGCTTCCCACATGTCTGCCGTACCCATCACCAACGGGATGTAGGTGCCATCGGCTTTGATCTTATCCAGCACCTGATAGAACTCATCCCAGGTGGTAGGCTCTTGGAGACCCAGTTTATCGAAGGCTTCTTTGTTGTAGAAGAAGCCGTGAATGACCGATGCCATCGGTACACAGAAGGTCACCGAGAGATCATCGGTGCTCCAGGCCGTCTTGGCAAAATCGGTGAAGTTCTCCATGCCCGGCAGGTCGTTGAGCGGCGCCAAGTACCCTTTCTCATAAAGTTTAAGCGAGGCGTCGAAGGGACGACAGGTGATCAAGTCGCCCGCGGTACCTGCCTCTAACTTGGAGTTCAACACACCGTTGTACTCGGCCGGCGCTGTGGGGCTGAACACCACGTGAATGTTGGGATGCTTGGCTTCAAACGCGGGGATGATCACATCCTGCCAGATGGGTAGGTCATCATTGCGCCAGGACTCAATGATCAGCGTCACTTTCTCGCCGCCGGCAGCAGGAGGCTGAGTGACTTCCCCCGCGGCTGGGGGTTGGGTGGCTTCGCCTGCGGGTGGAGCTTGGGTAGGGGTTGCCTGGGCGCAAGCCGAAAGCACTAACGCCACTAAAAGTAACATTGCCAGAACTACGTGCTTACGCATCTTCTTCCTCCTCTTCGTTGGGGTTTGGGTTTTTAAGGGTTCATGACTTACGCGATGGTTTCTTCTTTTATTCCTTCTCCATCACCTCCTTTCGGTAAGTAGGTCCGCCGCGCTTGCCAGACCAGACACGCCGCGCCCAGCGCCGGGTTCTCCAATTGCGAACGCACAATGCGCAGGTTGCGATAACTGGCTGCCAAAACGCGGTGGGGCAATTCGCGTTCCAGATAAGCGCGTAAAGGTTCAAAGACGGCTAACCCTAAGCCGCCACCAATGACGATGCGAGCCGGGTTGAGCAGCCCCAGGATGTACGCCACCAGGGTGGTAAAGGCCGCTGCCATCTCATCCAACGCCGCCTGCGCCAGAGCATCCCCCTCCGCTGCTGCTTGCACCACAATATGGGCGTCCAAATCAACCCTCGCAAGACGGGTGGGATGGGCCCCCGCGGCAAGCAGACGCTGGGTTATCGCCACCAGCCCCGGCCCGGAGACGATGGTCTCTACACAACCACGTAAGCCGCAAGCACATGGGCGACCTTGCTGCGGATCGAGCGCGATATGCCCCACCTCTGCAGCGTTACCATCAGCGCCGCGCACCAGGTCGCCATGGGCGATGATACCCCCGCCCAAGCCAGAACCGATGCCCAAGAAAACAAAATCCTCACACCCCTGACCTGCCCCCCAGTAGTACTCGCCCAGGGCGGCAGCGTTGGTATCCTTTTCAATCCATATCGGGAGCGGACTTGCCAAGCGGGCTTGCACCTCACGCACCAGGAAAACTTCCTGCCAGCCCAGGTTGACGGCATTTTGCACACTGCCCTCAAGCGGGTTGACCTGACCTGGGCTGCCGATGCCCACCCCAAGCAGCATCCCACCTTGGGCAAGGGCGCGTTCCATCAGGAAAGCGACCTCGGCAGCAAGGTCGTCAAGCACGGCTGCCGGCCCACGCTGGGGTAAGGTTGGGCGGTGATGGGCTTCCAGCACTGTGCCGGTTTCTGTCACCAGCACCGAGGCGATTTTAGTTGCGCCAAGATCAATGCCAATGGCTAACAGTTGTGATGAGGGCGATGGAGACTGTCCGATCATTACCGGCTCCAAATCTCTATGGTGAAGAAAAAGCGGTCGCTACGGTAGTAGGATTCGACAAATTCAAAGGGCTTTCCTGATTGATCAAACGTGGTGCGAAAAATATGCAGGATTGGGCTGCCTTTATTGACCTGCAGAAAGCGGGCTTCCTCAGCTGGGCACGCTACGGCCTCCATCTGTTGCAGTGCACGTTGCGGCTCAACCCCAAAATGCGTTTTGAGGGTAGCGTAGAGGGAGCGCTGGCTCATATCCAGGTCAAGTAAAGGACGAAAGGGGTCTTCTGGCAGGTAAGCGACTTCCAGTGCCAGGGGTTGCCCGTCCGCCAGGCGCACCCGTTTGAGCACAATGACCGCCGTGCCGATTTTGATTTGCAGCGCGCGGGCCACCGGCGGGGGCGCCGGCAGCACCTCAAACTGTAGGACTTGGGATGAGGGGGTGCGCTGATGGGCTTCCATGTCCTGGGTGAACGAAGTCAGCAACCCCAGGTGTTGCTGGATACGCGGCTGGGCGACGAACGTCCCCTTGCCATGCACCCGCACCAGCAAACCCTCATTGATTAGGTCACCGATAGCCTGGCGCACCGTGGTGCGGCTGATCTTGAAGCGCTCGCCTAATTCTTTCTCGGTTGGGATGCGTTCCCCCGGCTTGAGCAGCCCTTGCAGGATTTGATCCTGAAGGTAACTTTTCAATTGGTAATAAAGGGGGATTGGGCTGTTTGCGTTGAGCATGCGCCAGGTCGGGAGTAGAGTTAAATTGTTATAACATCATGATGTTGGGATATGATATTTCTACTATATAAAAATCGAGGTCGAAAATCAATAGGTAGGACCATTTTTTAAGCCACAGATGCTCATTTTTTAAGGTTGGGTGAGGAAATTATTTCCTCTTTAACCATCTTTTAACCATCTTTGTGATATGATTATGGACTTGAGGTGATGGAGCCTATGGACGACCGAATTACGATTATCGAAGGCCCACCCCCGGTATTCGAGGACGTCGAGGACGGGTGGGCGCTGGGGCTCAATGAAAGCCCGAATTTGTATCATCTGGCGTTGACCCGTCTGCGCACTTTCAACGGTGCAGCGCTGGTGGAACGTTGCCATCGCATGTGGCGGCGCCAACAACCCATTTATCTTCACTTCCGCAATCCGTTGGGGCTGGAAGAGCGTGTGCCCATCCTGGCAGCTCGCTCCGTCGAGACCCCGGAAGGGCAAGTGCTTTTACTGTGGGTGCGCCACAAGCACGAGGAAGCCGAGGAAATCGGTAGCGACTTCGAAGATCGCGACGACTTCAACAATTAAGCCCGGCGGATTTGCGCTGTAACCGCAAATGTAAAACCCCTTCCGCAGGTGGGAAGGGGTTGTTTTTTGCCCCGTGTGCCCCAGGAGGGACTTGAACCCCCAACCAAGGCGTTAGGAGTGCCTTGCTCTATCCTTTTGAGCTACTGGGGCCCAGCAGAATGTATTATACCACGACTGTAAAGCCCGACGCGTTTCGTCCCAGCAAGTCTCAAAGTGGGGTGACTTCTACGCCAAGCGAGGCGTCACCATCCTGGGCGACGATTGG